>JAMPGF010000135.1 GCA_023664105.1 Butyricicoccus sp.
CCCCGCCTCCGGGACGGCGGAGCGTTCCCGGCTCGGTGGTGTGGGTGCCGGCGGCAGCGGGGCTGCTGCTGGCGCAGCATGTGGTGACGGAGCTTTGCGGGGCAAAAAATTAAAAGTTTCGTCAACCTTTACAAAGGTTGCGGGATCCAGGGGCAGAGCCCCTGGTCGCGGCTCGCAAGCCGCGAACCTCCCCATCGTAAAAAAGATCAGGAAGGGTATGTGGAACCCTATCAAGGGGTTCCACATCGGCTCCGCCAGAGGGCGGGGCCGCTTTTTGCATTATTTCTGATCGTACTGCCTGACCTCAACGCCCTGCGCGTCGAAGTCTATAAAAATCTGGTAGGCATAGTTGTCCTCGCTGGTGTCCCAGATCTCCACGTATTTGGGCGTGACCTCGATGAGGATCTCCGTGTCCTCGTGGGAGTACTTGTTGTAGCTGCCCCAGAGAAATTCCTTGTACAGCCGCTCAAATTTCCGCCCCGGCTCGTCGACCACAAGGCCCTTGTTCTCCGCCAGGCCCTCGATCTGCACGCCGCTCCAGCACAGGGCGACATGCGGGTTTTCCAGAAGCTGCCGAGTCTTGCGGAAATTCTTGTCGGTCTTGAAGTACACCCTCCCGTCATAGAACAGGCAGCTGACGTTGCGCACCATGACATAGTCGTTGACGGAGCTGGCCAGGGCCATGATTTTCCAGTCGCCTAACTTTTCAAACATCAGTTCGACTGCCTGCCCGAAGCCGAGGTTCTTGTCCGCGCTGAATTTCATTGTAAACCCTCCTTATGAAATGAATTTCTTTATGGGGACGCTGATTTTCTTGTAAAGCAGCATTGTGATAAGCGAGGTGGCGGCGCGGGAGACGAGGTTGAACGGCACGACGGAGAAGGCGGCTATTGTGGGGAGATTGGTGATATAGGGGTTGACCTCGTGGAAGATGCCGATGATGTCGTCCCAGGTCATGCCGATGAGATAGATGTAGGCGGGGAAGATGATGTAAAGATTGGTGAAAACGGCTACGACCACGGACGCGGCGGAGCCGATGACGAGGCCAATTGCCGCGCCCTTTTTCGTGCGGTGCTTACGGTAGTACAGGATAGCCGGGAGGACGTAGGACACGCTCAGCAGGAAATTCTGTACCTCGCCGGTAAAAAAGGAGCTGCTGCCCTTGAAAATGAGTATCAGCGCTATCTTCACGATGATGATCTCAAGCGCGCAGGCCGGGCCGAGGATGAAGCCGCCGATTATCTCCGGCAGCGCCGAGGCGTCAAGCTCCGCGAAGGGCGAGAGGATGGGGACGGGGAAGTTGAAGTACATGAGGATGAAGGACAGCACCCCCATCAGCGCCGCCATTACGAGCGAGCGCACGTTTGCTTTCCTCGCGCTCCTGCCCGCCGTGTTTGCTCCGTTGGTGTTTTGCATGATGTTTTTCCTCCTGATAGTTGATTTTAGCTAAACCCAAGCGTCATGGAAAGCGAAAACGCGCCCCGAAAGACCGGGGCGCGCCGTAAATCAAGAGATGTCGCGCGTTTTCACGGCAGAGCCGCGCAAAAAACGCGCAAAATCAGTCTTTTCCCATCCGGACTGTACCGTCGGTAACGGAATCACACCGTTTCGGCCTCGCGAGAGGTTCATGGACTCAAAAGCCGGAAACCGGCTTTCACACCATCGGTCGGGAATTTCACCCTGCCCCAAAGACACTTTTCAGTTTTGCTTGAGCTTAGTTTAATACAATCCGGCGAATTTGTCAACTGTCGGTTGCGATATATAGGCATTATGTGGTATAATCAATGACAGAATCAGCCGAAAACAAACTCAGGCGAAACGGAGGCGGGGCAATGTACAGACCATTGGCGGACGAGATACGCCCGCGGACGCTGGACGAGATGGTTGGCCAGCAGCACATACTCGGCAGCGACGGTATGCTGCGCAGGATTGTCGAGAGCAACAGGATACCGAACATGATATTCTACGGCCCGTCCGGAACGGGCAAGACCACCGCTGCGCGCATAATCGCAAACCAGACCAACCGCACGCTGCGAAAGCTCAACGCCACCACCGCCGGAATTGCCGACATCAAGGAGATCATCGACGAGCTGGATACGCTCCTCGTGCCCAACGGCGTGCTGCTGTACCTGGACGAGATACAATATTTTAATAAGAAGCAGCAGCAGTCTCTGCTTGAATTCATAGAAAACGGGAAAATCACCCTCATTGCCTCCACCACCGAAAACCCCTATTTCTGTGTGTTCAACGCCATTTTAAGCCGCAGCACGGTTTTCGAGTTCAAGCAGATTTCCGCCGAGGACACGGAAAAGGCGGTGCTGCGCGCGATAGACTACCTGTGCCAGCGCGACGGGGAGACGGCGAATACCGAGCCCGGCGTGACGGCCTATATCGCCGCGGCCTGCGGCGGGGACGTGCGAAAGGCGATGAACACCGTGGAGCTGACTTTCTCCGCGGCGCGCCGGAGGGACGGCGCGGTGCAGCTGACCATGGACGACGCCCGGGAGCTGTCCCAGCGCAGCGCCATGCGCTACGACCGCGACGGCGACGCGCATTATGACATCCTCTCGGCACTGATGAAGTCCCTGCGCGGCTCGGACGTCGACGCGGCGCTGCACTATCTGGCGCGGCTTTTGGAGGCGGGGGACCTGCTTTCGGCCTGTCGGCGCATACTCTGCTCGGCCTGTGAGGATGTCGCGCTGGCCTATCCCCAGGCGATACCTATAGTAAAAGCCTGCGTGGACAGCGCCTTGCAGCTTGGTATGCCGGAGGCGCGCCTGCCGCTGGCCGACGCGGTGATACTGCTGGCCACCGCGCCGAAATCCAACAGCGGCGTCATGGCCATAGACGCTGCCCTGGCCGACGTGCGCGCCGGGCGCACCGGGGGCATCCCGCGCGAGCTGCAAAACGTCCACGCCGACGGCACGGGCTTTGAGCGTGAGCAGGGCTATCTCTACCCCCACAACTACCAAAACCACTGGGTACGGCAGCAGTACATGCCCGACGAGCTGAAGGACCGGCAATATTACGAATATGGCGAAAACAAGACCGAACAGGCCGCCCGCCGCTACTGGGAGGCAATTAAGGGAGGAAAAGAGTAAGGCATGGACATACAGGTCGGCGACATACTCACGATGAAGAAGAGCCACCCCTGCGGCAGCAGCCGCTGGGAGGTCAAGCGCATCGGCGCGGATTTCCGCCTGCGCTGCCTTGGCTGCGGGCGCGAGGTCATGGGCGCGCGCTCGAAGTTCGAGCGCAACGTCCGCGCGGTGGAGCGGGACGGCAAGAGCGTTTGATACTAATTCCCGGTTGAAAGTTCAATCGAGAATTCCGCGTGCTGCGCACGCTCGCGCCGCGCCGTCTGCTGTGCATGGATATCCGTAAGGCGGCGAAGCCGCCAACGGCTATCTCATCATTAAAACCCTGATAAAAAGCTCTTGGAGCTTTTTATCAGGGTTTAGTATGAGGTGCGGGACATGATCAAAGCGCGAATTCACGGATGTGTGCAAAGAGAGGCCTTTTCTGGGCCTCTCTTTGTTGACTTTTTCGCGAGAAACGGCATTTGTCACGTAATTCACGCCCGCACAACCCAAAATTCTTGTGAAAAACTGATATTGACTTTACCCGGCGGGAGGTTTATTATCTCGGTCAATCCTGACAGCGGGGCTGTCAACCGCAAACGCAGACACGATAAAAATCCGTCCGGCGCCGCGGCGCCGGTTTTATTGTGCCCGGTCAGGGAAAGAAAGGAAGGATCAACATGAACAACATAATTATTTTGGCCAACGCAATAGCCCTTGCGTCGTCGATCTTAGTGGTCGCCACCGGGCTTATCTGCGACAGGCGGCGCGTACTGCTGGCGCAGTGCGTCCAGAAGCTTCTGGGCGGGACGAGCAATCTCCTCCTCGGCGGCATGAGCGGCTGCATCTCCAATTTCATCGGCATCGCGCGAAACCTCTGGTGCCTGAAAAAGGATATGTCGCTGGCGATGAAAACCGCGCTGAGCCTGGCGCAGATTGCGCTGACATCGCTCCTCAGCCGCGTCGGGCCGCTGGAGAGCCTGCCAATGGCGGCGACCGTCATCTTCACCTTCGCCGCGGACACGAAAAACCCCGTCGCCTTCAAGGGCGTCATGCTGCTGACCCAGGCCATGTGGACAGTGTATGACCTCGCCATAGGCAACTATGTCGCCTTCACCTTCGACGTCTTCGCGGTTTGCTCCATACTCATCAGCATAGCGGTTCTCAAGGGCCTGGTAAAGACCCATCATCACAGGACAAGGGCGGTCTGAGAGGAGTCCGTGAAAAGCTTTTTTAGGCTTTTTCACGGATTTTCAGTATAAATAATCCAATGCGGGGCAAAACTACCTCTACAACCTTATATTGTTTGGAGGTAATAAGCATGGATGAGAAGAAAAGCTTCGGCGAAGGGCTCGAAGCATTCTTCGCGGGAAAGGGCTTCTACATAGTCCTTTTCCTGTGCGTAAGCGTTATCGGCGTATCCGCCTGGGCGATGCTCACAGGGAGAGAGACTGATGTAGAATCCGGAAGCCTCGACATCACACTCGAGGAAGAAAGCGCGAGCGTGCAGACCGGGAAGACGGACTATGTTGTCGTGACCGAGCCGGCAGCGGCGGCTACGCCGAAGCCGGACGAGGGCGCGGCGGTTGACATCCCGTCCGAGCCCGTGCCCGAGACGACGCCTGCGGCGGTCACGGAGCCTGAGCC
>JAMPGF010000136.1 GCA_023664105.1 Butyricicoccus sp.
TGGACAAGACCAACATAATCCACTGCCCCATCGGCAAGGTCAGCTTCGGCGCGGATAAGCTGTTCGAGAACTACAGCGCGCTGATTACCGCCATCATCAAGGCTAAGCCCGCCGCCGCCAAGGGCCAGTATATCCGCTCTTGCGTCACGGCTTCTACTATGGGGCCGGGCGTTAAGATTAACGCTCAAAAGCAGCTGTAAGCTTTTTATAAACGAAAGCCGTCCCGAAATGGGGCGGCTTTCGGCTTCGCCGGGGGCGTGTCGGCCTGCGGGCCGAACTTCTTTTCGCACAAGCGATAAGAAGGCAAAAGCACACCAGGGGATGTTCTGCTTGTTATGGCGTTTTTGCTGCATAATTCGGCAAGCCCTGCTATACTATCCTTGCCGCGACTCTTTCCGGTAGGAGGGGGTGAATGTCGTGCAGAGCATGGTCGTTTCTTTTGTCCAATGGAAATTTATAGTATATTCCACCCACTTTGTCAATATGCACCCGCCCGATTTTGCCGCTCAGAAAAAAACGCCTCGATTTCTTCACGGGTGGCCTGCACCGTGCCCTGGGCAAGCGGGGGCTTGCCGCCGCCGCGCCCGTGAAGCGCGGAGTTGAGCTCCCTCACCAGAGGTCCCAGCTCGGACGCGGGGCGTATGAGCGCGTACTTGCAGCCCTTTTCGTCCCCGCCGGCGGGCGAGAACGCCGCCGCGCGCCCACCGTTTTCCGCCAGCGCCGTCGCCAGACGCCGCAGGGCGTCGGAGCTCAGCCCATCCAAAAAAATCACCGAATCCTGCCCCGCGCTCTCCCGCGCCAGCGCCCGGAAAAGCCGGTCCTCGCAGCCATGCAGCCGGAATTGCGCGCCCTCCAGCTCGGCGAGGACGCGCTCCACCGCCGCGGCGGTCTCCTCCGGCCTGGCTGACAGCAGCGCGGAGATTTTCCGGTTCTGCTCCGTCACGCGCCGGACGTATTCATATGCGCGCACGCCGCAGACCAGCTCCGCGCGCGTCCCGCCGCGAAGCCTCTGGGCGGAGATGATTTTTATCAATCCGATCTCTCCAGTGCGCGCAACGTGCGTACCGCAGCAGGCGCACACGTCCGCGCCCGGCACCGAGACGATGCGCACCGCGCCGCTGAGCTGCTTTTTGCTCCGGTAGTCCAGCTGCGCCAGCGCGTCCGCGTCAGGCCAGCTCACCTCCACCGGCACGTCCTGCCAGACGATTTCGTTGGCCGCGCGCTCAAGCTCCATCAGCGTGTCCCAGCCCACTTCGCCGCTGAAGTCGATGGCGGTGGTCTCCGCGCCGAGGTGGAAGCCCGCGTTGTCGAAGCCGAAGCGGCTGTGCACCAGGCCGCTGAAAATGTGCTCGCCGCTGTGCTGCTGCATAAAGTCAAAGCGGCGCGCCCAGTCGATTTCCCCGGAAACCTCTTCGCCCGGGGCGAGCGGCGCGGCGCAGATGTGGATCACCTCGCTGCCGCGCCCCCGCGTATCCGTCACGGCAACGCCGCCGAGGACGCCCCGGTCGCCCGGCTGCCCCCCGCCCTCGGGATAAAACGCCGTGCGGTCGAGCGTGACGCGCCAGTGCCTGTCGCCCGGCTCGCAGGCGAGCACCCGCGCGGTGAAGCGCCGCGCGTACTGGTTCTGGTAGTAGATTTTTTCCGCTTCCATGTGTCCTCCGTGAGAAGCGGCCCCGTTCTTTGGGCGGGGCCTGTAGTTTTATTTTTCGGGCGCGGCGAAGAGCGTGTTGAAGTCGAGGTTTGCGAATTTGTCCGTGTACTCCACCTCGGCGGAGTCGAACCACTCCTCAGACATGTTGCTGAACAGCGCCGACGCTGCGATGTAGCGCAGCGTGTAGCCGGTGTAGTCCATCGGCTCGTCGACGTCCATCGGCAGGCGCAGGATGATGTGGTAGCCGTAGGTGCTCTCCACCAGCTCGGGGTACATCTCGCCGTCGGCGAGCGCGTTCACGGCATCCTCGAAGGGCTGCACAAATTTGCCGGGGGTGAAGTAGTAGCCGTCCGGCGCGGTCACGAGCCCGCCGTCCTCGCTGTTTTCGTTCATCAGCTCGTCGAATTTTTCCTCCAGCTCCTCGCCGGAGAGGGCCTTGAGCTGGCTGAGCAGTTTCTCGGCCCTGGCGTGCGCGGCCTCGATTTCCTTATCGCTGAGGGGGCTGCCGCCGTCGTCAACGGTGCGGATGAGGATGTGCTTGGCGTGCATGTAGCCCGCGTCCCCGGCGTAGGCAAGCGCGTCGGCATCCGGCAGCGATGCGCCCATCTCGCCGAAGTAGTGCTCGAACAGCTTCAAATAGTAGACGGACAGCGTGTTCATTTTGTCGTACATCTCGCGCGGAATGAAGCACCCGGCGAGGTAGTCGGCGAAGGCCGCCTCGTCCCCGTCACCGTATTCGGCAACGTCCTCGGCGTATATGGCATCGATTTCGGCCTGCTCGCCCTCGCTCAGCTCAATCCCCAGGGCCTCGGCCTGCTCTTCCACGACCACGTACTGGGTGAGGGTATCCCTGGCGAAGCTCTCGGCGTAGGACTGGTAGGTGTGCTCCGCGTCAAGCGCGGCGGACCAGTCCACTTCAGCCCCATCCTGAAGCGCGGTCATTTGCTGTACCTGATAGGCGACAGTGTGTATCCAGTAGTAATATTCCGCCCAGGTTACCCCGATTCCGTCCACGGTCAGGACCACGTCGTCGGGGGCGTAGGCCGCGTAGGCGAGGTCGTAGCGGTCGGGATCCTTTTTCGGCGCGGGTGTGGCCTCGGGCGTGGCGGTCGGCTCCGGCGTCGTCTCCGGTGCGGCGGACTGCCCGCAGGCGGTCAGGCAGGTGAGTGTCATGACGAGCGCAAGCAGCGCGCTGAGCTTTTTCTTCATGGTTGAAGTCTCCTTATTGTTACGATTTTACTATAATAGCACTTATGCCGCGCGGACGCAAGGATTTAACGCGGTTATGATGGACGGGCGGCGTGGATTGTGCTATACTATGGGAAATATCAAAATTACTCACGGGAGGTGCCGCCATTGGCGGGAAGTGAAAACGCCGCGGAAAAGCGCGTGTGCGCGGCGCTGCTGGCGCATGTGGACGCGGGGAAAACCACGCTGTCGGAGGCGATGCTGTATCTGTCGGGGCGGATAAAAAAGCCCGGCAGGGTCGACCACGGCGACAGTTTTCTGGATATCCACGCGCTCGAGCGCGAGCGGGGGATCACTATATTCTCCAAGCAGGCCGTGCTGCGCTCCGGCGCGCTGAGCCTGACGCTGCTGGACACGCCGGGGCACGTTGACTTCTCCTCGGAGATGGAGCGGACGCTGTCCGTGCTCGACTGCGCGGTGCTGGTGATAAGCGCGCCCGACGGGGTTCAGGCGCACACGGAGACGCTCTGGCGGCTGCTTGAACGCTACGGGGTGCCGGTGTTTATCTTCGTGACAAAGCTGGATCTTGCCCCTGACCGGGCGGACGCGGTTTTGGATGAACTGCGCTCGCGTCTGAGTGAGCACTGCGCCGCCTTCACGCCGGAGCCGGACGGTGAGGAGCTGGCCCTGTGCAGCGAAGCGCTGCTGGACGCGCACCTTGCCAGCGCGATTTCGGACGCGGACATAAGCGCGGCAATCGCGCGGCGGGAGCTGTTTCCCTGCTTTTTCGGCTCGGGGCTGAAGATGCAGGGCGTGGAGGAACTTTTAAATGGGCTGGAGCGCTTCGCACCCTCGCCGGAATACGGCGGGGACTTCGGCGCGAAGGTTTTTAAGATTATGCGCGACGCGCAGGGCGCGCGGCTGACCTTTATGAAAATTACCGGCGGCAGTCTGAGCGTGCGCCAGAGCGTGGACTATGTGCTCAACGGCGAGCGGGTGTCCGAGAAGGTAAGCCAGATTCGCATTTACTCCGGCGCGAAGTTTGAAGCGGTTTCCGAGGCCGGGACGGGCGCGGTCTGCGCGGTGACAGGGCTTTCCGGCGCGCTGCCCGGGCAGGGGCTGGGCGCGCAGGCGGATTCGCCCCTGCCGGTGCTGGAGCCGGTTTTGACTTACCGCCTGACGCTGCCGAAGGGCACCGACCCAATGACCGCCCTGCCGAAGCTGCGCCAGCTTCAGGAGGAGGACCCCCAGCTGCACATCGTCTGGAACGGGCTTTTGCGGGAGATCCACCTTCAGCTCATGGGCCGGGTGCAGATCGACGTGATAAAGCAGCTTATCAGCGAGCGCTTCGGCCTCGACGTGGGCGTGGACGACGGGCGGATAAGCTACAGGGAAACCATCGCCGCGCCGGTCGAGGGCGTGGGGCATTTTGAGCCGCTGAGGCACTACGCGGAGGTGCATTTGCTGCTCAGCCCGCTGCCGCGCGGGGCGGGGCTGGTGTTCGACAGCGAGTGCTCCACCGACGAGCTGGACATAAACTGGCAGAGGCTGATCCTGACCCATCTGGCGGAACGCCGCCACCTCGGCGTGCTGACAGGATCACCCATAACGGACATGCGAATAAGCCTGCGCTCGGGCCGCGCCCACGTCAAGCACACCGAGGGCGGGGACTTCCGGCAGGCGGTCTACCGCGCGGTGCGGCAGGGGCTGATGAAGGCGGAGAGCAAGCTGCTTGAGCCTTGGTACAGCTTCGAGATCGAGACGCCCGCCGAGCTTATCGGCCGGGCCATAAGCGACGTGCGCGCCATGAGCGGGGAGTTCGACGGCCCGCACGAGCGCGGCGGGCGCGCTTACATCTCCGGCGCGGCG
>JAMPGF010000137.1 GCA_023664105.1 Butyricicoccus sp.
TTATTGATTCCAATTTACTTCTTGAGCTTATTCGCTTTTTATGAGACGGGCGTGATAATTCAAGGCGGAGCTGTTTACATCTTGCAATATTTGTGATAAACTATCCAGACACGAGTAAAACAAGTTGAGGAAGAATCATGCTTGAGAAGATTAAACAGCTTGAGGACAGGTTCACGGAAACAGAAAGCCGCCTGCTCCAGCCGGAGACCTACGCCGATCCGGCGCTTTACGCGCGTCTGGCCCGGGAGCAGAAGGAGCTTGAGCCCATCGTCGCGGCCTATCGGCGGTACAGGAGCTATGAAGCGGCGATGTTGGACGCGCAGGAGCTCATGGGCGACGCGGAGATGCGCGAGCTGGCAAGCGAGGAGTTCGCCGAAGCGAAGGCCGCGCTTGAGCGCACGCACAGGGAGCTGACGTTGCTACTTCTGCCGAAGGACCCCAACGACGGTAAAAACGTCATAATGGAGATACGCGGCGGCGTCGGCGGCGAGGAGGGGACGCTTTTCGCGGGCGACCTTTTCCGCATGTACGGCATGTACGCCGAACGGCGCGGCTGGAAGCTGGACGTGGTCAGCCTCAACGACACGGAGCTGGGCGGGATCAAGGAGATAAGCTTCGTCATCGAGGGCGGGGGGGCCTATTCGCGCCTGAAGTTTGAGGCGGGGACGCACCGGGTACAGCGCGTGCCGGTGACGGAGTCGTCGGGCCGGATTCACACCTCGGCTGCTACGGTGGCGGTGCTGCCGGAGGCCGAGGAGGTCGATTTCGAGATAAACCCCAATGACCTGCAAATCGACACCTACCGCTCCTCCGGCGCGGGCGGGCAGCACGTAAACAAGACCGAGAGCGCCATCCGCATTACGCACCTGCCCACGGGCACGGTGGTCGAGTGCCAGGACGAGCGAAGCCAGTACAAGAACAAGGACCGGGCGATGAAGATCCTGCGCTCGAAGCTTTACGAGGCTGAGCAGGAAAAGCGCCGCAGCGCCGTCGCCGCCGAGCGCAAAAGCCAGGTCGGCAGCGGCGACCGCAGCGAGAGAATACGCACTTACAACTTCCCCCAGAACCGCGTCACGGACCACCGGCTGACAGGGGAGAGCAAAAACTTCAACATCTCAGATATAATAAACGGGGAGCTTGACGCGCTCATCGACGCGCTCGTGACCGCCGACCAGGCGGAGAAATTGAAAGCGCAGGCGCAGGAGGCATGAAAACAGAGGTAATCAAGGATAATGCCGACGTTGCCGCGGAGATAATAAAAGGCGGGGGCGTCGCCGCGGTGCCGACGGAGACGGTTTACGGCCTCGCGGCCAACGGGCTGGACGCGTCGGCGGTGAAGAAGCTTTACGAGATAAAAGGACGGCCCGAGGTCAAGCCGATTTCGCTGCTGGTTTCCGGGCCGGAGGAAATTGAGCAGCTCTGCCGGGACGTTCCGCCCCAGGCGAAGGCGCTGGGGGAGAAATTCTGGCCCGGGCCGCTGACCATCGTGCTGCCGTCCAGACCGGAAGTTCCGGAGATCGTGCGCGCGGGCGGGGACACCGTTGGCCTGCGGTGCCCGGACCACCCGCTGACGCTGGAGCTTCTGCGAAAGGCGGATGTGCCGCTCGCCGCGCCGTCGGCGAACCCCAGCGGGGAGAGCAGCCCGCTCAGCGCCCGGCAGGTTTTGGACTACTTCGACGGCAAAATCGACGCGGTCGTTGACGGCGGGGAGTGCAGCGTGGGCCGGGAGTCCACGGTCCTCGACATGAGCGCCGCGCCTTACCGCGTACTGCGGCAGGGAGCGCTGCCGGAGCGGGAGATCGCCGCCGCGCTGGCGGAGAATATGACGCTCGTGGGCATCACCGGCGGCAGCGGCTGCGGCAAGACCACGGCCCTGGGCGTCCTGCGCGGCATGGGGGCGCTGATAATCGACTGCGACGAGGTGTATCATGAGCTGTGCCGCGACAGCGCGGAGATGAAGGGTGAGATTTGCGCCCGCTTCGGCGAGGTCTGGGGCGAGAACGGGCTGGACAGGAAAAAGCTCGGCGCGGTGGTGTTCAAGGATCCCGACGCGCTGACAGGGCTCAATGCCATAACCCACCGCTACGTCTACGCGCGCGTTGAGGAGCTTCTGCACGCCCACGCCATGAGCGGCGGCACGCTCGCCGCTATTGACGCGATCGCGCTTATTGAGGGAGACTTCGCCAAACGCACGGCCTTCAACGTCGCGGTGACCGCGACGGAGGAAAACCGGGTGCGCCGGCTGGTCGCGCGCGAGGGGATAAGCGAGGAGTACGCGAGAGCGCGCATTGCCGCGCAGCGCGAGTGCGGTTATTTTGTCAAAAACTGCGACTATGCCCTTGAAAACGACGGGGACATAGACGCGTTCAAAAATAAGTGTAAGAAATTTTTTACGGAGGTGCTCAGAAATGCCTGAGGAGAACAAAGAGCTGAGGGAAAATCTTTTTTACAATCAGAAAAACGGCTGTGACCTTATCGACACGGCCGAGCGCATAGCTGTGGAGGACTACTGCGAGAAGTACAAGTCCTACCTCAACAATGCGCGCACGGAGCGGGAGGCGGTCAGCCGCGCCATTGAGCTGGCAGAGAGCCGGGGCTTCGTGCCGTATACGCCGGAGATGGAGATAAAGCCGGGCATGAAGCTCTACCGCAGCAACCGGGGCAAGACGCTGATGCTCGCGGTCATGGGCAAAAAGCCGCTCAGCGAGGGCTGCAACGTTGCCGCCGCCCACATCGACGCCCCGCGCCTTGACCTCAAGCAGCTGCCGCTGTACGAGGACAGCGAGATTGCCTATTTCAAGACGCATTACTACGGCGGGATAAAGAAATACCATTGGGTCGCCATACCGCTGGAGCTGCACGGCGTTGTGGCGCTGAAAAGCGGCGAGACGGTCGAGGTCGTGATCGGCCGCGACAAGGACGACCCGCAGTTTGTGATAACGGACCTTCTGCCCCATCTGAGCGGCGACCAGGCCAAAAAGCTTGCCAGCGAGTTCATCCCCGGCGAGAGCCTGAACGTGCTCATCGGCAGCCAGCCCTATGACGACGAGGGCAAGGACCGGGTAAAGCTGGCGGTGATGAGCATACTCAACGATGATTACGGCATAACGGAGGAGGACTTCCTCTCCGCCGAGCTTGAGGTCGTGCCGGGCTATGACGTGCGCGACGTGGGGCTCGACCGCAGCCTCATCGGCGGCTACGGCCACGACGACCGCTCCTGCGCCTTTGCCGAGCTTCAGGCAATCCTCGATATCGAAGCTCCCGAAAAAACGGCGGTGTGCATACTTGCCGACAAGGAGGAGATAGGCTCCGAGGGCACCAGCGGAATGCAGAGCGCGGCCTTTGAGTGCTTCATGGAGGATCTGTGCCAGGCCGAGGGCACCAGCCTTCGCCGCTGCTTTGAAGAGAGCTTCTGCCTCTCGGCGGACGTGTGCAACGCCTTTGACCCCAACTTCCCCGAGGTCAGCGATAAGCGCGGCAACGCCAAGATAAACTACGGCGTGGGTATACTCAAATACACCGGCCACCGCGGCAAGTCCGGCTCCAACGACGCCGACGCGGAGACAGTCGGCAAAATCCGCGGAATATTCGACGGCGCGGGCGTCGTCTGGCAGATGGCCTCGCTGGGCAAGGTCGACCAGGGCGGCGGCGGCACCGTGGCAAAGTACATGTCCCGGCGCAACATCAGCACAATCGACGCGGGCGTGCCCGTGCTGAGCATGCACGCGCCATTCGAGCTTGTCGCAAAGTTTGACTGCTACATGACCTATAAGGGCGTTAAGGCCGTATACGAGAATAATTAATAAATTTCTCCCTGTTTGCAAAGACTAAGGAAAACTGCGGACAGGGGGAATTTTTATGGATGAGAACGGGCTTAAGCAGCTGACCGAGCTGGGCAGCGCCGAGACCGGCGGGGAGAAGGCGCAGATACACTGCCTGACCATAATCGGGCAGGTGGAGGGGCACCAGGTGCTGCCCGAGGACAGCAAGAGCACCAAGTACGAGCATGTCATGCCGCTTATCGCGGCGATTGAGGAGTCCAGGGAGATAGGCGCGCTGCTTATCATGCTCAACACCGTGGGCGGGGACGTGGATGCCGGGCTGGGGATAGCGGAGCTCATCGCGGGTATGACCAAGCCCACGGCATCGTTGGTGCTCGGCGGCGGGCACTCCATAGGCGTGCCGCTTGCCGTGGCGGCGAAGCGAAGCTTCATCGCGCCCTCGGCGGCGATGATGATACACCCCGTGCGCATGACGGGGGTGGTCATAGGCGTCTCGCAGACCTATAACTACTTTGAGCAGATGCAGGAGCGCATAGTCGGCTTCGTGACCGCCCACTCGCGGATTGACCGGGAAAAGCTCATGCGCTATATGCTCACCACCGACGAGCTGGCAAACGATGTCGGCAGCGTTATCTCCGGGCGCGAGGCGGTGGACTGCGGGCTGATTGACAGCATCGGCAGCCTCTCCGACGCGCTGGCGTATCTGCACGGTGAGATAGACAAGGCGGCGGGGGAGAACTCGCAGGCGGAAGAATGAAAAAGCCCGCGGCCAAATGGCCGCGGGCTTTGCCTGCCGGGGGCGGCGCGCACGCCCGTCTCATAAAAAAGTGGTATAATGGATGCGGGGGTGAAGAAGAT
>JAMPGF010000138.1 GCA_023664105.1 Butyricicoccus sp.
GGCGGCGGCGCGCTGGGCGGATGGTTCGTCTCCCGGAACGTCGGCGACGCGGGCGCGGCGGCGAATGACACGGTGCTCAACATGGCCGTGCCGGCGGCAACGCCCGCGGTGTCGAAAAACCTTGTCGCCTCCGGCGACGTGCTCGAGCCCAGCCAGATTTATGACGCGGCCTGCGAGCAGGTCGTCGGCGTGACGACGGAGATCGTGCGCCAGACCTTCTTCGGCACCTCCTCCGGCGCCGTGACCGGCTCGGGCTTTATCATCAGCGCCGACGGCTATATCCTCACCAACCACCACGTCATCGAGGACGCCGTGTCCGGCGGCTACGACGTGAAGGTCTACACCCACGACGGCACGGAGTACATCGCCTCCATCGTCGGCTACGAGGCTGACAACGACGTCGCCGTGCTGAAGATTGACGCCGACGGCCTTCCCGCCGCGACGATCGGCGACAGCGACGCCATCCAGGTCGGCCAGAGCGTCTACGCCGTGGGCAACCCCCTCGGCGAGCTGCAGTACAGCATGTCCACGGGCACCGTCTCCGCGCTCGACCGCGAGATCAGCTTTACCGACTCCGACACCGGCGTGACCAACACCATCAACATGTTCCAGATCGACGCCGCCGTCAACTCCGGAAACTCCGGCGGCCCGGTCTATAACGACCGCGGCGAGGTTATCGGCATCGTCACCGCCAAATACGGCGCGAATACCACGGGGGTCGAGGGCCTGGGCTTCGCCATCCCGGTAAACGACGCGGTGTCGATAGCCAACGACATCATCACCATGGGCTACGTCCGGGGCAAGGCGCTGCTGGGCATTATGGGCCAGTCCGTGACCGCCATGGCGGTGCAGTATTACAACATGGTCCCCGGCGCGTACGTCACGCAGGTGAATGACGGAAGCTGCGCCGAGAAGGCGGGCGTGAAGGCCGGCGACATCATCGTCGCCCTTGGCGATGAGGAAATCAGCTCCTGGAGCGATCTGGCCTCGGCGAAAAAGGAGTACCGCGCGGGCGAGACGGCCACGCTGAAGGTCTATCGCGGCGGCGAATATCTCGAGCTGAGCGTGACCTTTGACGAGGATATCCCCGAGAGCACGGCATCCGTCCCGGAGACGCAGGCCGCGCCTGAGACCGACGAGCACACCGTGGACGGATGGCCTTTTTCCGGAATGGGCAGGCCGTGATCGAATAAGATACCTTCCATCCTCTCTCTTTCTTTTTTCTCTTGGCCCCCGTATTCCTCACGGATGCGGGGGCAATTTTATGCCTGGCGGTTTTCGTTTGTCTGCCGCAGGAGCGAAACACCCCTGCGGCAGACTGAAATTCTCCACATAGTACCAAAGTAAAAGCTGCAAGCGCCAATACGCTTACAGCTTTTATTGCAGAAATGTTTTACTTGCACAGCGCCGCGGCGGTTTTCGCGCCGAGGGCGGCGTTGTTATACACAAGCTGGATGTTGCTGTCCAGGCTGTCGCCGCCAGTCAGGTCCTTGACCTTCGCCAGCAGGAAGGGAGTGGTCTCCTTGCCGTGGATGCCGTTGGCCTCGGCCTGCCTGATGGCCTCGTCGATGGCCTCGTCGATGACGGCCCTGTCCATGCTGTACTGCTCGGGGATGGGATTGGTGACCAGCATACCGCCCTTCATCCCCAGCTCGCGCTCGGCGGCGAAGGCCGCGGCAAGGTCCTCGGGCGTGTCGATGCGGTAGTCGACCTTAAAGCCGCTGCTGCGGGTGTAGAACGCGGGCAGCTCCTCCGTGCCGTAGCCGATCACGGGCACGCCCTTGGTCTCAAGGTACTCCAGAGTCAGGCCGAGGTCCAGAATGGACTTCGCGCCCGCGCAGATGACCATGACGGGGGTCTGGGCCAGCTCCTCGAGGTCGGCGGAGATGTCCATGGTCGTCTCCGCGCCGCGGTGTACTCCTCCGATGCCGCCGGTGGCGAACACCTTGATGCCTGCCATGTGTGCTGCCATCATCGTCGTGGTCACGGTTGTGGCCCCGTCCTCGCCGCGGGCAATGAGCACCGGCAGGTCGCGGCGGCTGGCCTTGGCCACGTCATGGCCCTTCTTGCCAAGATACTCGATTTCATCCGGGGACAGCCCGGCCTTGAGGCGGCCTCCGATGATTGCTACCGTCGCGGGCACCGCGCCGTTTTCGCGGATTATCTTCTCCACGTTCAACGCTGTCTCCACGTTCTGGGGATAGGGCATGCCGTGGGAGATTATCGTGCTCTCGAGCGCGACTACGGGCTTGCCGTTTGCGATTGCCTCGGCGACTTCGGGGGCGATGTCCAGATACTTGTTCATAGTTTTTCCTCCGTTTGCTTTATTGATTATTTTTCACAGTCCATGCGGCTTTTTACCGTCTCGTCGCACAGCGCGGGGTTGATGGTCTGCGCGCACTCCACGGCCAGCGCGCCGGCGGCAAGGGCGTAGCGCGCGCTGCTGACAATGTCGCGCCCGTCGATGAAGCTGCGGCACAGCGCGGCCATGGCAGCGTCACCTCCTCCGGTGGCGTTTACGAGGCTGGCCTTGCAGCAAGGGACGAAAAGGCTTTCCCCGCCCTGTGCCGCCGCCATGCCGTTGGCCCCGTCGCTGACGAAGGCGCGCTTTACGCCGGCGCGCACGAGCGAGCGCGCCGCGGCTTCGGGCGAGCTCTCGCCCGTGAGGGTCTCGGCCTCGATGGCGTTGGGCTTGAGGGTGTGTATGCGGTGCAGGAAGGGGATGAGCTTGACCGCCTTGGACGCGGACACGGGGTCGACGAAAAGCGGCGCGGTGCAGCGCGAGGACAGGCGGTCCATAGTCTCGGGCGTGAGGTTGCCGTCGAATACCACCAGCTCGGCGGCGTTGAGCATGTCGAGGTTTTTCTCGATCACTTCCGGGGTGATGTGCTGGGCGATGTCCGTGTCGCACACGGCGAGCGCCATGTCGCCGTCGGGGCCGCTGATGCACATATAGGTCGAGGTGCGCTGGCGCGGCAGATGGATGGCGCGGTCGAGCCGTATGCCCGTTTCGCGGCAGCTGTTTTCGATATGCTGGGCCCAGGCGTCGCCTCCAAGGGCGGTCAAAAGCTGGACGTTCAGGCCGAGCAGGCGCATATTGTGCGCGATGTTGCGGCCCACGCCGCCCATGGAGAGGCTGATTTCCCCCGGGTTGGAGTCGCGCTGCTTCAGATCGCTGTACGACCGGCCCCATATGTCCACGTTCACCGCGCCGACAACAGCTGCGTATTTCTCTTTCATTGCCGCCACCCTCTGTTGTTTTTATATTGCCTATTCTATATTTTTTGGCAAAAAAGTCAAGGGGATTAGCTGTACAACAGACAAAATACGGATACGGAGAAAAAACATATTGACATTTACCGCAAAAATGTGGTAAAATAACCAAAAGAGGGAGTAGTCAGCGCGCGGGCGTGGGCAATGCCAACAGCCGAAGTTTTAAATACTTCTGGTTTTTGCCTTAAATGACGAGACTCATCCGCCGGCAACGGATGAACTTCCTTTTTGTTCCTCTGTTTCCGGACGAAGAAACAGGGGGATTTTTTTATGAACATCTGGCTTGCTCTTTTGCTCTCGGCGGCGGGGATCGTGCTTCTGGTCAAGGGCGGGGACTGGTTTGTCGACGCGGCCTGCGACCTGGCCCAGATGGCGGGGATACCGCCGTTTATCATCGGCGCGACGGTTGTGAGCCTTGCGACCACGCTGCCGGAGATGATCGTGTCCGTGATCGCCGCGGCGGGCGGGAAGACAGAAATGGCGATCGGCAACGCTGTCGGCTCAGTCACGGCCAACACGGGGCTTATCATGGCGCTGGCGATGCTGTTCCTGCCCATGGCGGCGCCGCGCGAGCGTTACGGGAAGCAGTGCGTCCTGCTCATGGCCGCGGCGGCGGCGCTCTTTGCGGGCAGCCAGGGCGGCAGCCTGAGCATTTGGGCGGATGCGGCGCTGGCGCTGGTCTTTATCGGGTTCATGTTCGTGAACGTGAGCGAGGCGCGGCGGGACATGTCCGGCGGCGCGGAGGAGAAAAAGGCGGGGAAAAACAGCTTCTGGAAGGACATTGCGCTGTTCGTCGTCGGTACGGCGTGCATTGTCGTGGGCTCGGATATGCTCGTTGACGGCGGCAGCGCGGTCGCCGCGGCCATGGGAGTGCCGGAGCGCGTGATTGCCGTGACAATGGTTGCCATAGGCACGTCCCTGCCCGAGCTGGTGACGACGCTGACGGCGATTCGCAAGAAGGAGGCAAGCCTGTCCATCGGCAACATAATCGGCGCGAACATTATCGACCTGTCGCTTATTCTGCCGATTTGCTCGCTGGTGTCGGGGCAGGCTCTGCCCGTCTCCGCCCAGAGCGCGGGGCTGGACATGGGCGCGTGTCTCGTGATAACGGCGTTCGCCATGGCGTCGATCCTGGTTTACAAGAAAGCCGGGCGCGTGCAGGGCGCGGTATGTCTGGCGCTGTATGCGGCGTATTTGGCGATAAGTATGTAAAAAACAAACGGCCAGGAGGGGAGCTGCCCCCGCGCGTAACCGCGCGGGGGCAGTTTCAGCGTGTCAAAAAAGTGGCTTTGCCACTTTTTTGAGAAGGCTTCGCTTCGC
>JAMPGF010000139.1 GCA_023664105.1 Butyricicoccus sp.
CCCACGCCCTCGCCTGCTCCCACTCCCACGCCAACGCCCACGCCGACGCCGACGCCCTGGCCCATCCCCGCCAGCCCCGCGATAACCCCGCCGGCGGTAACGTCCCACGATCCGGCATCCGCCTCGAACATAATCCTTCAGCCCGTCAGCCCGTCCAGCAGCAGCGATATTGACGTCCCCGTCCGGGGGGACAACGGAGGAAACAATGGACAGTGAACTTACTCTCGAAAGAAACCGCCGCCAGGCCGTCCCCGACATTCTCAAGTGTCTCGGCTGTATCAGCGTAATAGTCATCCACACCGCGTCCCAGAGCATGAGCAGTCTCCCCATCCCCTCCTTCAACTGGGTCTGCGCGGTGCTCTGGGGCTGCCTGTGCCGCCCCGCGGTGCCGGTGTTTCTCATGGTCACGGGCGCGCTTTTGCTCGACCCCGCGAAGGAAATGACCGTCTGGCGCATCTATGAGCACTATTTTCTCCGCATCCTTGTGTGCCTGCTTGTCTGGGCCTTTGCCTACCAGCTCTACTTCATCGCCGGCTACTGGATACTCTACCGCCAGTTTGACCCCGCCTGGTTTGTCGACGCGGTGAAGAGCGTACTGACCTTCGACCACCATATGCACCTGTATTACCTTCAGCTTCTCCTGGTGCTGTACATTTTTCTTCCCCTGCTCCGCACCTTCACCGCCCACGCGAGCCGCAATACCCAGCGCTATATCCTCGTCGTATGGTTCGTCCTCGGCATCATATTCCCCTTCCTGTACAAGTTCCCGCCCTTCTCCGGCGCCACCGGCATCCCCGCCCAGTACCCCATCTCCATGACCTACGCCTCCTTCGGCTACGCGCTCATGGGCTGGTATCTGCGCAATACGGAGATAAAGCGCCATGACCTTGGCCGCTGGCTCACCCTCTTCATCGCGGGCTTCGCCCTCGTTTTCGGCGTCACTGTCGCGGTCTCGATGGCCCAGGGCAGGCTCTACCAGGACTTCCTCGACGGCTTCACCCCCGGCGTGGCCCTCATGGCCATCGGGGCCTGCGGCAGCGTCTCGGCCCTCTTCTCCGGCCGCGACAGCGCTTCCATGCCGAAGGTGCGCGCGCTTTCAAGGGCCTCCTTCTGCGTTTATCTGTCCCATCACTTTTTCGTCATGCTCCTTCGCACGTACCTTTACCGCGCCTACATGTGGTTCTGCCTGCTCGTGATCCCCGCCCAGGCCGCCGCGGTCCTCGCGGCGAGCCTGCTTGTCTATTTAATTCTCAGCAGGATCCCATGGGTAAAAGACCATCTGATATAACACACCCTTTCATCCATACAGCCAAAACGCCGTTTTGTTGCAGCAACCCATGCAACAAAACGGCGTCTCTTTTTCACTTTCAGTGTTTTGCACAATTTCCCCACTCGCGTTTGTGCGTTTTATCGCATAAACGCCCCCGCCGAGTTGAGCACCGAAGCCGAGTACAGAAACAGCACGTCGCAGTCCTCGTCAAACTCGACCAGGCTGCCCAGATACCCCGGCGAGACATAGCGGATGTCCGCCGCCAGCACCTGCGAATACTCCCCCAGCAGCAGCGGAGCCATCGAGCTTCCGAACGAATCACGGAACAGTACCAGCTGCCGCCCGTTCCCCTGCGCGGGGTTATCGATCCTCAGCAGCGCCGCCGCGCCCTCCAAAAACACGTCATAGGGGTCTACGTTTCCAAAATTATCCTCGTCATAAACTCCAACCGTCTCCCCCGTCTCGAAATTGAGCGCCACGGCGCCATCCGTCACCGCGTCGCTGAGGTAAACCAGCGTGTCCGCGCGCCCCCCCAGCGCCGCCTGTCCGTAGTAGGTTCCATAAAACGGAAACAGCTCATGCCGCGCAAACTCCCGTTCCGAGGCCGCGCCGCGCCCCATCGCGCCCAGCAGCGCGTCGGCACATGGCAGGATCTCCGCCTGCGACCAGTGCGGGTCCGTCAGGTAATAGTCGCCGATATCCAGCGTCCCCGCCAGCTCGATTTTCTCGATCCCCGCGTCAAGCTGCCCGCCCAGCTCCGAGGCCAGCTCCGTGAAATCCAGACAGG
Source organism: Butyricicoccus sp. (assembly GCA_023664105.1). Taxonomy (GTDB): domain Bacteria; phylum Bacillota; class Clostridia; order Oscillospirales; family Oscillospiraceae; genus JAMPGF01. The sequence continues at coordinate 2,058 of JAMPGF010000139.1, forward strand.
GATACCCGTTCTCTGCCGCGACAAACGAGCTCTTGTCCGGGATCACGGCGTAGTACGCCCGCGCCCCCGTCCCGGCAAAATACTGCTCATACACAGCGTTGATGCGCCCCGCCGCGTCGCTGACCGCGGCCTCGCTCAGCCCGTCGTCGAGCGCGTAGAGCCCCTCGCCTGCGCGGTAATACCCTCCGTTGTCCCGCTGCCGCAGCACCCCGGTGCGCCACAGCGCGCTCACGCGCCGGAACCCGTCCCGCGCCGGGTACTGGTCGAGCAGGTAGTCCTCAAGATAGGAAAAATATTCCTGCAAGCCGTAGTCCTCCCGCCCGGCCTTTTTCGCGGAAAAGCCCTCGAGCTGCTCAAGCTGCCGCCTCTCGCTTCGCGAGCTCTCGCCGTCCGGCAGCAGCACCGACCACAGCGGCATCACGCACAAAAAGAGAGCCGCCGCCGCGATAACGGCAATATTTTTGATTTTCGTCGCCTTCATCTGCGCACGCCTCTCAGAACCTGAAATACAGGAACGGGTTAAACGACCCGTCCACGATCCCGCCCGCCGCAAGAATCAGCAGCGCCAGACAGCCCAGCGGCTCAAGCACGAGGCACAGCGCCGCGCCCCAGCTCTTTTCCCTCAGCCGCCCGGCCAGCCATTTCGCCGCCGGCGTCGCCAAAACCGCCGCGGCGAGCAGCGTGAAGCCGTAGCTTCGCAGCAGGTAGAGGCTCTGCGCGTCCGCCGCGCCCGAGACGCCGAGCCCGAACATCCCGCCCAGCGCCCTGACCGCCGCCGGCATGTCGGCCGCGTTAAAAATCACAAAGCTGAGATTGACAAAAAACAGCACATAAGCCCTCCCCAGCGCCGCCGGAGCGCCGCGCAGAAACGCGCCGAACCGCCCTTTTTCCAGCAAAAGCAGCAGCGCGAACATCAGCCCCCACACGATGAAGGTCCACTCCGCCCCGTGCCAGAAGCCCGTCAGCAGCCACACCACCAGCACATTCCGGAACCACTTGCCCTTTGACACCCGGTTTCCGCCCAGCGGGATGTAGACATAGTCCCTGAACCAGCTCCCCAGCGACATATGCCAGCGCCGCCAGAACTCGCTGACATTTCTGGAAATATACGGATAGTCAAAATTTTCCGGAAAATGGAAGCCGAACACCAGCCCCAGCCCGATAGCCATGTCGCTGTAGCCGGAGAAGTCGAAGTAGATCTGCAGCGTGAACGCCGCGCTTTTCAGCCAGTACAGCAGCACCGTCGGCTCCCCCGCCGCCTCGCCGATTTGCGCCAGCGTGTTCGCGATGAGCACCTTTTTCGCCAGTCCCAGGCAAAACCGCCGCACACCCGCGGCAGCGCCGGCAAGGCTGTGCCGCCGTCCGGCCAGCTCGCCGGCGATGCTCTGATAGCGCACGACAGGCCCGGCGATAAGCTGCGGGAACAGCGTGACGTACATGAAGAAATCCAGCGGATTTCTCTGCACCCCGACCCGTCCCCGGTACACATCTATGTCGTATGACAGGATCTGGAAGGTGTAAAAGCTTATGCCGATGGGCATCACCAGCCCGGTAAGCGGTATCCCAGCGCCCGTCAGGGCGTTTACGTTGGAGATGAAGAAATCGCTGTACTTGAACACCGCCAGCGCCCCCAGGCTGACGGCGGCGCAGCTTACCATCAGGGCTTTTGCCCCGCCCTTTCCGGCGCGCCGACTCCGGTCCATGAGCAGGGCGTGGACCCAGCCCGACAGCGCGGAGAGCAGCATCACAATGATATAGACCGGCTCGCCCCAGAAGTAAAAAACCAGGCTTGCCAGCAGCAAAACCGGATTTTTCCCCCGCCCCGGCGCGAGGAAATACGCCAGCACCGTCAGCGGCAGAAACCAATTCAAAAAGCTGATACTCGGAAACAGCAAATCAGCAACCCCCTAAAAATCAAGCGGCCCCGCGCCGGAGCCGCTCGATTTGTCATGCTATGGATTTCTTATCCCATCACCTGACCAAAGGCCGAAACGAACAGGTCCACGGACTCCGCGTCGGCCATGATGAACATGACGGCATCTCCGGACACGACAGTCTCGGCTTTGTCCGCCTCCACGCATATCCACTTGCGCAGGTCGGCGTTGGTCCTGATGTCGTCGGCGAAGCTCTGCGCGTCCGCGCCGTCGGGCAGGCGGAAGACCACCATCACAAACGCCATCGAGCCCATCTGCGGCCCGTAGCACAGCGCCTCGGAATACTCTCCGGAAAAGCCCTCATAGCCGATGACATACGGCATATCAGTCTCCGACGCCTCGTAGGACGCGAAGAAGGGCCCGCCCTCAAAGCCAGAGACCTCGACCATCTTGTCCACGATCTCCTGTAGCGTCAGCGCCGCCGGGGCGGGAGCCGGCGTGTCCGCCGGGGCGGGAGTGGGCGCGGCCGCCGTCATCGTGCTGGGGCTGACCGGCGCGGGTCTGGGTGTGTTTCTGCTGCCCGCCGTCAGCCTGAGCTGCGCTCTGGCCACGGTATTTCTGGTGGTCTTTGTGTCCTCCCGGCTGG
>JAMPGF010000013.1 GCA_023664105.1 Butyricicoccus sp.
CCAAAGCACACGCCGCGAATCCACGCCCAGGGCGTCCGCGCTCCGTTCAGCTGGGATACAAGCTGTATAAACCCGTCAAAATCGCACAGCATTTTCAGGATAACACACCACAGCCCCGCCAGAAGGAGCAGCAGCGCGGCCATTGTCAGCGCCATTGCCCGCGTCAGCGGCGGCTTGTCTTTCTTCCCGTGCCTGAACAGCAGCAGCGCCGAAACAAGCCCCAAAATAAGCAGCACCGGCAAGAGCGAGGTTCTGCCAAGGAAATCGCCCAAGCTGTCCCCCAGCAGAAATAGGGGAACATCCGCCTGCTTTTCCAAAAACAGCCACCAAAACAGCTGGTTCACATTTTTCCACAGCACCCACGCCGCCGGGACGATCAGGCACGCGAACGAAAGCGCGCCCTCCGCCAGCCACAGGCGGCTCACGCCGCCGCTCTTTATCTGCCGCAGCGCGGCCCAGGGCGTGCCAAAGCGCTGCACAAGCTCGGCGTCCGTGCCCGGCTCATTGGCGACCATCTCGCGGTAGTCGGAGATTATGTCCTCCGCCTCCTCCGCGGGAAAACGCCAGCGCGCCAGAAAGGCCAGGCGCGATATGTAGTCCCTTTTCATGCTATCACTCCTTTTACAGTTATCACTACTGTTAAAACTACAGTAGCTGCTGAAGGAATAATAACACAGCAAATGCCTGGTGTCAAGCGCACTATTGAATTTTTTTCAGTAGTCCCGCCAAAAGCAGGCGCGGCGGGAAATGCAAAATCCCCGACGCGCCTATTTTTCTATGTGTTTACCTCCGCCTCAAACGCGCGAATAGCGGAAACGGTCTGCCGGTAGTCAGCCTTTACCCGCTCGGCAAGCTCGTTTGCCTCGGGGCTGAAGCCGCCGCGCAGGGCCTCGGTCAGCTCGCTGCTCGACTTGCCCAGCTTTGTAAAGCTGAGGTTCTGGCACACGCCCTTTATGGTGTGCGCGGCGCGGAACGCCTCCTCCGCGCTGCCCTCCTTCATGGCGGCGCACAGGCTGTCATAGCTGCCGTCATTGAGGAACTTGAGCACGAATTTCTGGATCATACGCTCACTGCGCAGCCGCCCGAGTACCTCGTCAAAATTCCCCTCCAACGCCGCGTAGCAATCCTTTAAGCTCATATTTCTGCCTCCTTATATCCTTTACTGCCTTTATTGCCGGTTTTCTTCCGGCGTGTCACTGTCGATCGGCGATAGCTGCGTGAGCACCCCGTTCATGGACTCGTCATAGAAGTGCAGCCTTCCGCGCCCGGCCTGCTTTGCCGAGTACAGCGCCTGGTCCGCGGCGTGGAAAAGCACCTCGTAATCGGTCCCTACCTCCTCCGTCAGTGCCGCTCCCATGCTCACGGAAATCACGAAGTCCTCATACTGCCCGGCAAGCTGCCTGAAAACGCGGTCGAGCGCGTGCTCAACGTCGTCCTTGTACTCCATGAAGATCAAAAACTCGTCCCCGCCGATGCGCGCGACGATATCGCCGCCGCGCACGCTCGCGCGCAGCTTATCCGCCATGTACTCAAGCACGCGGTCCCCGAACATGTGGCCGTAATTGTCGTTGGCGTTCTTGAAGCGGTCCATGTCCAGTATGGTGAGGGCAAATTTGCCCTGGGGCCGGCTCTTTATTCTGTCGTGTATCTGCTTTTTCGCGTAGGTGTGGTTGAGCAGTCCCGTGAGCGTGTCGTGCGAGGCCATCTGTTCAAGGCTGCTCATTTTCATGCGGGAGTCGTGTATGTCTATGGCCTTGCCTATCGAGCCCATATAGCGCGGCGGCTCGTCGTCCGACCAGGTCGCCCGGCCGATTATCCTGTACCAGCGCTCCTTCCCGTCAACATTTAGCTTGCACTCGTGCTCGACCACGGGCTGCTCCGGCGTTGTGCTGCGCAGCTCGGCGGAAAAGGCGTGCAGCTCCTTGAGGTCCATAACGGCCAGCGCGGCGGGGTCGTTCATCGGGTCCATTATTATTTCCGGGAGCTCGAGCTTTCCCGCCCCCCAGCTCGACAGCGAGATCATCGGCGGGGAGAGTGTGTACTCAAACTGTATCTCCTCCGTGAGCGAGGCGAAGAAGCTGTACTTCATGCGCTCATGCTCAAGCAGGCGCAGCGTGCGGTCGGAGGCGGACAGCTCCTCGTGCTTTAGCATCTCCTCGGCCACGTTCTGCAGGTCGCCCCGGCTGATGCGGTAGGACGCCTTGCTCATCTCCTCCGGTATAGTGTCCGCTATGTCAAGCAGGCATTGCAGCAGCATGGGGTTGAAGCTGCCGCACTGGCCCTGGGTTATCATCTCGATGGCGGTCTCGTGGGTGAAGGCCTTTTTGTACACGCGCTCGCTTGTCAGCGCGTCATACACGTCCGCAAGCGAGACGATCTGCGCGGATATGGGGATGTCGTCCCCCTTCAGGCCGTCGGGATAGCCTCGCCCGTCGTAGCGCTCATGGTGCCAGCGGCAGATCTCATAGGCGGTCTTGACAAGCGGCTCATTCTGGTGTATCGGCAGGGCCTTGAGCATGTTCGCGCCGATCATCGAGTGGGTCTTCATTATCTCGTATTCCTCGTCCGTGAAGCGGCCCGGCTTGTTGAGCACCTCCTCGGCGATGGAAATCTTGCCTATGTCATGCAGGGCGGAGGCCGTGCCGATCATGCTTATCTGCGCGCGGGAGAAGCTGTGCTGCCCCTTGCGCGAAACCTCGCGCAGCAAAAGCTCCGTCAGGATGCGCACATGGGGCACATGCAGGGCGCTCTCCCCGTTGCGGAACTCGACAATATGGCTGAGGATGTCTATCATCAGGTTGCTCTGCTGCTCTTTCTCGTAAACCTGGTCGGCCACAAGGCCGATGAGCTTTTTCTGCTTGGCGTAGAGCAGTATGGTGTTGACCACGCGGCGGTGGACGATAAGCGCGTCAAAGGGGCGGCTTATGAAGTCGGTCACGCCCAGGTTGTACGCCCGCTCGATATTGTCCGGCGCGCTCTCCGCGGAGATCATGATGACCGGGATGTCCTCGATCCACTTGTTCTGGTTCATGATCTCCAGCACGCCGAAGCCGTCCATTTCCGGCATCACTATGTCCAACAGAAGCAGGTCGATATCCGACGCGTGCTGGCTGAGTATGCGAACCGCCTCGTTCCCGTTCTCGGCCTCGATTATCTCGTAAGCGTCCTCGAGCATATCCATAAGTATTGAGCGGTTCATCTCCGAATCGTCGGTGATCAGGATCCTCTGCTTGTTTTTCTGTTCCTTTTCCACGATTGTCACCCTCTTACGCATTTATTCTCAGGCTCCGGATATGGACAACAATTCCATTAAACCATTTTCATATTCAACATGTATTATACTATGCCTTTTTCAAATCCGCAATAGATATTTCTCCGCAAAGGCCGTAAAAAAACAGTTCGGGGCGCTGACTGTGCTATATCTACAAAAAAACCGTAAAATTATCGTCGAAATATTTTATGTATGCGGTTGCAAAAGTTGACATAATCTGCTATACTGAAATTCACCTGAACATACCGGAAAAGTTTACCGGGCTGCTTCGCTGTGTGTGGGAGCGGCCCTGTTTTATAGGCGTACCCCTTCCCTGGAAAGGATCGAAAGAAATGAAGGCTCATAAAAGAATAATATCCGCGGCGCTGTCCGCGCTTACGCTTTTCTCCCTCGCCCCCTCCGTCAGCACCGCACCCGCTCATGCCGCTTCGGCGGCGGAGGACGCCCAGGCCCACGGCAGCATCTCCGCGACGCTGCGCATCGACTACGCCCAGAGCCTGGGCGAGCTGCGCCAGCGCGGCGTGCAGGCCGAGCTGCTGGACAGTGACGGCGGGCTGCTGCTGACCGCGCCTCTGGCTGACGCGGGAAGCTTCGTCTCCGACAGCGGCTATAGCTATGAGGTCTCCGCCCGCAACGCCGACGGCGGCGAGCTTGGCAGCGGCAAGGTACCCGGCTGCCTGGATCTGACCGTAAGCGGACTGCCCCAGGGCGACTATGAGCTTGTCTTCAGCGGCAGCGGCTATCTCACCTACAGCCAGGCGCTCACGATCGAGGACTTTTCCCAGCATGTGATTCTGGGCACGGGCGACGGCTCCTTCACCCTCGGCGATGTAAACAAGGACGGGGAAATAGACGGCAAGGACTGCACCGCCCTGTCCAGAGCGCTTGCCAGCGAGGCCACGGCTGAGATTGACGAGTATGACCTCAGCGGCGACGGAAAGATTGACATAATTGATTTGGCCTACATTACCGCCGCCATGTCCGCCGGCGGTAACGGCGGCGCACGGGTGTTCACCACGGAGCTGCTCCCCTGCGCGGTTGACACGGAAGGACTGAGCGAAAGCGAGGCGCGGGAGCTGCTCTCCCTGTTTTCGGATGGCGGCGGCGTCAGGCTCGAGAGCGATGACGGCGGAGTAATGAGCCTGGCCATCCCGCTGAAAAAGCCCGTGGAACTTGAGCAGCTTGAGATGATCTCCCCCGGCACCGCGGCCGCTCCCGTGCGCGGCACGGTCGCACTTGAGCTTGACGGCGGCCAGACTCTTGAGCTCGGCTTTGGCACAACGCCGCCCGAGGACGTGCACGCCACCGGCAGCGTCTACGGAAGCAGCGTTATAACCATCCCCCTGGGCCGCCGCGTCGCGGTGAAGAAGGTCACCATAACCGTGACGGAGACCGCCGCGGGCGGATACGCCGTTCTGGAATCCGTCCGCTTTTTGCAGGATATAGTCCCCGAAAACCCAGCCGCCCAAAACGACACCGTGCGCGGCCTGAGCGCCGCGGAGGGTGACAGCCGGGTCAGCCTGCGCTGGGCCGAGCTGCCGAACGTGGACGGCTACAGGATCGAGTACTGGCCCAGCTCAAATGAGCAGAACAGGAAAACCCTGACTGCTGACACGCCGCGCGCGGAGATAAGCGGTCTTGACAACCTTACGGAATACTCCTTCACCGTCACGCCCGTGGCCGGCGATTGGAGCGGCAAGCCCTGCGAGGCGGTCACGGCGAGGCCGCGCCCCGCCTCCGCGCCCGACATGCCGGACATAGTGAGCGTCACGGCTCTGGACGGCGCGCTGCGTGTGTCGTGGAAGGCGTCGAAAACCGCCACGTATTACGAGATTTACTGCACCGACCGGGCCAACAGCCCCGCCGCGGCCTATACCCAGCGCGGCGGCAAAATAACCGGGACCTCGGCGACCGTTTCCGGCCTTGAAAACGGCAGGGCCTATTACCTCTATGTCGTCGCCGGAAACGCCATGGGAAAGAGCGCCGCGTCCCGCATAAGCACCGGCACCCCCGTGGCGGTGGAGTACGTCCGGCCCGAGGGCATCCCCACCGAGGGAGTGCTGGACAGCTCGCTGATCGCCGACGTGCGCCTTGCCGAGCCCGGCAACTACCTCTCATCTGCCTACACCGCGGACGCGCCCTTCACCGCGCGGAACGTCATTGACGGCGACTACAAAACGCACTGGACCGCCGCGAACTGGTGGAGCGATGAGCACGTCGTGTGCACCTTCACCGAGCCCGTGGACCTGTGCAGCGCCGTGTGGGTACCGCGCCTTGACGGAGAGTACCCCCAAAACCTGCGGGCCTACAGCGTCCGCGTCTGGCGCGCCGGAGACGATTTGAGCTCACCCGGCACACTGATAGTCCCCGACCCTGAAAGCGGCGGCCAGGATGACGGTGGAACCGGAAAGGACGTCTACACCTGGCCGAACATCTCAAACTTCAGCTCCGCGCCCACATCGCGCTTCGGCATCCTCCCCTTCGGCCCGGTTGAGGACGTGATAAAAATCAGCGTCGCCGTCGAACAGAGGGCATACGCCACCGTGAGCCTGTCCGAGCTCATCTTCCTGACCTACGACCCCGAGCGCTGCCTGCCCGACAATATCGGCGCGCTGTTTGCCGACGAGCTGCACACCCAGCTTGCCGGGGGCGTGACGCGGCAGGACATCGACGCGCTGTCCGCGCGCCTTAACGGCAGCGAGCGCTGCTATTACCTCAACCTTGACACCCTTGCCGACGAGCTCAAGCTGGCCGGCGAGCTGCTGGACAAGGGCGGCAGCAGAGGCGTGGTGCTCTCAGGCATCCGGCAGCGCAGCGCCGCCGCCGACAATAAGCTTTACAGTCAAAGCGGAAGCGAGCTGCAGCCCCTCGGTGTTGCGGCAAGAGCCGGGGAGGAGATAACCGTCTACGCCCAGGGCATCCCCGCCGGGGAAAGCGTCAAGGTCTACGCCACGCAGTTTAACGCCGAGGCCGCGGACTGGATAGCCGGGATGGGCACCCTGAAAAACGGGCGAAACGTCCTGACCGTCCCAAAAATAGGCAGCCAGAGCACCGAGCGCGGCGGCAGCCTGTATTTCACCTACTCCGGCTCCGCGCCGGAGGGCATAAGCCTCCACGTACGGCGCGCGGTCAACATCCCCTGCCTTGAGCTGAGCGACTGGTACTCCGTCAGTGAGCGCGAGCGCCGCGAGCGCATCGGAAAATATGTCGACGAGCTGTACGTCTACTCCGGCGTTATCTCCGTAAACGAGTCAGACAAGACCGCGAAATGCCTGAATGTGACCGAGCTGTCCCTTCCCGGGGTGCTGCTGTCACTGCCCGCGGCAGCCGTGAAAAACAGCCTTGGCCAGGACCGCAGCCAGTGCGTGGACACGCTTTATGACAGCGTCCTTGCCTGGGAGGACCTGATGCACATCTGTCTGACCGCCCAGGGCATCGACGGGACATACGAGAGCTGCAAAATGCAGACGAGACAGAACATTCGCTGTATGCAGATGTTCTCCGGCGCGTTCATGTACGCCGCCGGAAGCCACATCGGCATCGGCTACGGCTCCAGCGGCTCCATGGTCTGCGGCAGCCCCATAAGCTCCCTGCCCAAAGGCGCGGACGGCAACAGCCTTTTCGGCTGGGGCATAGCCCATGAGATAGGCCACAACATGGATAAACTCGGCAAGGCCGAGATTACCAACAACATCTACTCCCTCATGGTCCAGACCTATGACGGGGCGGCAAATACTCTCCCCTCACGTCTGGAAAAAAGCGGCAAATACTCCGGCGTCTTCTCCAAGACCGCCGCGGGGCTCGCCGGCGCGTCCAACGACGTGTTTGTCCAGCTGGGCATGTACTGGCAGCTGCACCTGGCCTACGACGGTGCGGACGAGCCCATGGGCTTCTACAACAGCTTCTTCAAGGCCTGGAAGGCCGGTAACTACTCCGGCGGGCTGAGCGGCTATGACGACCGTGTCGCGCTGACCGCCTCCGGCGTGGCGGGCAAGGACCTGACAGAATTCTTCCAGCGCTGGGGTATGCAGCTGAGCTCCGTCGTGCTTGAACGGCTGAAGCAGTATCCCAGGGAGGAGCGGGCTATCTGGTATCTCAACGACCAGAGCCGCCGCGACGCCATCGCCGGGGTCAGCCGCGCAACGGGCAGCATTGACCTCTCCGCAAAGCCGGCGGGAGATAACAGCGTGGAGCTGAGCGTCGCCGCGGAGATAAGCGGCAGCGTACAGGGCTATGAGATAATCCGCAACGGCTCGTCAATCGCCTTTACGCAGACCGGGAAATACACCGACGTGATCGGCTCGGCCAACAACCGCGCCTGCACCTACCAGGCCGTGGCCTACGACACCCTCGGCAACCGCGTCGCGGAGTCTGCGGCCGTGGAAATACGCATTGCCTACGACAAGACTGTCGACCCCGCGCTGTACGAAATCGAACGGCTCGACAACGGCGAAATTGAGATACGCTTCACTGAGCCCGCCGCCGTGTCCGGTCTGAAGCTGGCCAGAGCGCCGGAGGAGGGCGTGTTCACCGTGACCGTCACCCGCGAAGGCGAGAGCTCTCAGGCCAAAACCGGCAGCTTCGCCGATGACAACCAGTCCGCCGGCGGAGACAGCTTCCTCTGCTACTTCCAAAAGCCCGGCACGGAGAGCGGCGACACGCGCATTTGGACCTATGATGTCGAGACCGTGACCATAAGCGGCGTGCCCGGGGACATTCCGCTTGAGGAAATACGCCTTATCAGCTATCCCGGCGACAGCGTTGAGTTTTTGAGCGGCTGCACCGCCGGAGTCCTGCAAAGCGACTACCGCTACGGCAAGGACGACGGCGACGTGATAGAGGCGGGGACGCTGATAATCACGGGCGCTTACCGGGGCGACCCCTTGTACGGCAGCGTGAGAATAAAGGGCCGGTTCACCACCACCGATGCCGAAGGCGAGACGAACACCAACGAGCGCTATCTCGACGGCTACTGCCTCCTGTTCGCGGAGATACCCGCCGACGGCGCGGTCAGCGATATCAGCGACGGCATCTTCATCTTCGTGCCCAACGTCCAGCGGGAGGCGGAGCTTCAGGACTCCAGCCGCTGCGACGGGCTCAATCTCCTGCCCAGCCTCATCAAGGCGGAGCTCTGGCGCTCCGATTCGCCCAATAACACGGCGGGCAGCCGCCTAACCTCGGACACCCTGTGGACCAGCGCCCCCGGCGGGGACGCTCTGCCCGCCATATTGCTTTCGAGCTGAAAGGTCGAAAGCAATATGTGCCATGTTTTAACCTTACCGCCGTAAACGGCGGCAAGGTTAAAACGGCTTAAATAAAAAATGATTATTTCCGATGATTCGGAAATAATCATTCTGGAGGAAAACCGATGACAAAAGCGATAAAAAAGCTCTCATTTTCCCTGCTTGCGCTGACGCTGCTGTGCCCTGCGCTGGCCCTCGGCGCGCGCGCCGAGGACGGCTTCACCGTGCGCTACAAATCCGTGAGCGACGGGGAGTACACGATCAGCGTGGAGGGGCTTGACGGGACGTACAACGTCTACGCCGTACAGCTGGAGCTGAGCTTTTCCGGCGAGTACCCCGACGCGCGGCTGGTGCCGCTGGACCCGGCGGTCTACTCCCCCGACGCCGCCGCGACGGTGAATAACGGCCAGACGCGGCTGAATATCTACCTCAGCTCCCTTTCCCCGATCAACGACGGCGCGGCCCTCACACTCGGCACGCTGTATTCCAACACCACGGGCCGCATGGCCATGCCTGCCAGCGCCAGGCTGACGATGCTGGGCGCCGACCTGACCGCCGTCTCCGGCGCCAACGGCACCACCGTGAGCGTGCGCAGCGCCTCCGGCGCCTCTTCCTCCGCCAGCGGCACACGCAGCAGCGTGAGTGTGGCAGACGCCGAGCACGGCGCCGTCAAAAGCTCCCTGCTCTCCGCGCAGTCCGGCGTAAGGGTACAGCTGACCGTAACTCCGGAGGCCGGCTACGAGCTTTCGAGCCTGAGCGTAACGGATGCCGGCGGCGGCAAGCTCTCGCTCACGCAAGAGCGCAGCGGTTTTTACAGCTTCCGTATGCCCGACAGCGCCGTGACGGTAAGCGCGCAGTTCGTCCGTCAGGGCGCGGCCCCCGCCGCGGCAGCGCTCCCCTTCTCCGATGTCAGCGAGAGCGACTGGTATTTCGGCGCGGTGAAGTATGTCTACTCCAACGGCATGATGAACGGCACGGACTCCGCCGCCTTCTCCCCGGCGCTGACCGCCAGCCGGGCGATGATCGTGACGATACTCTACCGCCTTGAGGACGGCCCCTCCCCCGCTTCCCCGGATTTCACGGATGTTCAGTCCGGCGCGTGGTATTCCGGCGCCGTTGGCTGGGCCAGCGCAGCCGGCGTTGTCGGCGGCTTCGGCGACGGGCGCTTCGGGCCCGACGAGGCCATAACGCGCGAGCAGCTGGCTGCAATACTCTACCGCTACGCCAGGCTCAAGGGACTTAATGTCAGCGTGTCCGAAACGCTCTCCGGCTTCACCGACACCGGATCGGTCAGCCCCTACGCGAGCGAAGCGATGCGCTGGGCCGTAGGCAGCGGCCTGATATCCGGCAAGGGCGACGGCATTCTCGACCCCGGCGGAAGCGCCACCCGTGCCGAGGCCGCCGCGATCCTGATGCGCTTTTGCCAGATGGCGTGAAAATAATACAGAAAACCCCGCGGTTCCGATGGAACCGCGGGGTTTTTCAATTTAATCAGCACCACAGAAAGCGCCAGAAACCGCCGCCGAAGAGGTTGCACAGCAGATTGGCAAGACACAGCGACATGCATATGTTCCCGCCGCCCACGTTCACGCGCCGGAAGCCGAAGCCGTCGCCGTAAGCTTCGTAGGCCTGCGCGCCGGACTGGATCTGCTCGAGCAGCTGCCGGTAAATCATGTTGCCCGGCTCCATGCCGCACGCGCGCTGCGCGTGGTTTAGAGCCGCGACGCGGTTGCCCATATTGTAGTTCGCGATGGCGTTGAGGTAGTACCACTCGCCGTTTCGTTCCGCCGGCGGCACGCCGGACAGGGCGTTTACCGCCTCGGCAAAGTGCCGGCTGCGGATATAGCTGCGCGCAGCCTTTATCTCGTTGCGCTCGGCCTGCTCGCGCTGGCCCTGCCAGCCGCCGTAGCCATAGGCCCCGCCATAAGAGCCGCCGTAGGAATTGTAGCTTCCGCCCCCGCCGTAGGCACCGTAGCCGTTTTGCGGCTGGGGATTCTTTATCTGGTCGTAGGCGGCGTTTATCTCGTTCATCTTTTCCGCCGCGCGGGTGTCGCCGGGGTTGAGGTCGGGGTGGTATTTTTTCGCCAGCTTGCGGTAAGCGGCCTTGATTTCCTCATCGCTTGCGTCGGGAGAGACTCCGAGGACCTTATAGGGATCGCTTATCATCTTCCGACTCCCCCTTCTTTTTCAGCGCGCGCTCATACTGCATCCACACGCCGCTGTAGAGTATGCTGCGCATTATCTCCACGTCCTGGAGCAGCGGCAGCTTTTCAAACTCCGCGGCGCACTCGCCGATGAGCATAGTGAGTATACTCCTTTTTTCCTGCTGTGTCAAATTCTCCCCGCCCAGGACGATGAAGGGGTTATAGCGCCCATGCTTTATGTCGCCGTCGAGGTCTACGCAGGCGTCCATCATGTAGACAAAGCGCCCCAGCGCCTGCCCGAACAGGCGGAACTGCTTTTCCCACGAGTCCTCATAATAGACAAACAGCTCGCCCATGAGCCGGCCGAAGCAGTTTGCCGCCGCGTCTGGGTCCTCCCCGCCGCCCTGTTCGATCTCCGTCAGAGCCTCGATGCACCCGCTTATGGCCGCGCACTGCCTCGGCCAGCGCTCGGCGGCGCTCTCAAAGCCGCTTTTGAGCAGCTTCGCCTCGGCAAGGCTGAAAACCCGCTTCCCGTCGCGCCAGTCGTCCAGGCAGTTGTAATATGCCAGCGCCACGTTCATGTCCGCGGCGTAGTCGGTAAAGCGGCTTGACCAGCTCGCGTGCTCATGTATGGGATGGACAAGGCAGCGTCCCTGCCGCGCGGTCTCCGGCGGCTCGTACATGGACGTGAGCAGCAGCACCAGAAAGGTCATGTCAAAATTGAGCGTCAGACGGCTGAGCGAGCCGTGGCGGCGCTTGAGCGCCCGGCACAGCCCGCAATAGCAGGCGCGGTAGCGCTCTTTCTGCCCGTCGGTGAGCGCGTCCACGCTCGCGATAACATAGCCAAACATATTATGTTTTTCTCTCAAAGGCCGTGCCGCACTTGCGGCAGGTCACGCGTATCCTGCCCTTCCCGCGGGGCACGCGCAGCATCGCCCGGCAGGACGGACAGCGGAAGAATTTGAAATCGCGGCTCTGCCTGCGCCGGTCCTTCCAGTCGCGGAAGCCGTTTATGACCTTCGTGCGGTACTGGTAATACTTCGCGTTCTCGGCCCGGCGCTTGCTCAGGTTCCTTGAGAAAATCCTGAAATAAGCGTAAACAAGCACCGCGATCGCCAGATACCACATCACATTGCCAACTGCCCCGCGGATTATGAGCCGCAAAACCAGCAGCACAAGCGCAAAATAAGTCAAAAACCGCGAAAACAGGTCGACTCCGTTGCGCCCATACATAAACTGCATCAATTTCTGCCTCATACAAAACGCTCCCATTTCAAGCCCGTAAGCATAATTCTTAACAATTATTAAGTATGTCAGTATCGGTATAAATTGTCAATTAACAAATCGTAAACTTTTGTTTTTTTGCACAATCCGCGCGCTGTTGACAGGCATTGCCAAGCTTTACCGCCTGTGCTATACTGTTATTATACCCCAGCCACTGCAATGGAAAACGGAGGAAACAAGCAATGCTTGAGATGTATGACAGCTTCGGTATCGACGCCGCCGTGCTCGACTGCTGCAATGATATTATCGCCTCTCTGCAGGAGCGCTTCGCCGCCATCGACGGCACGGCGGAGTACAACCAGCTCAAGGTGCTGCGCGCCATGCAGAAAAACCGCGTGGACGCGCAGTGCTTCGCCGGCTCCACCGGCTACGGCTACGACGACATCGGGCGCGATACCCTCGAGCGTGTGTACGCCGACTGCTTCGGCACCGAGGCCGCGCTGGTGCGTCCCCAGCTTGTGTGCGGCACCCACGCGCTGGCCGTGGCGCTGTCTGCCAATCTCCTGCCGGGGGACGAGCTGCTCTCACCCGTGGGCAGGCCCTACGACACGCTTGAGCAGGTTATCGGCATACGCCCTGGGGCCTGTTCGCTTGCCGAGTACGGCGTGAGCTACCGCCAGGTAGATTTGCTGCCGGACGGCGGCTTCGATTATGGGGGCATCGAAAAGGCCATAAATGAAAAAACAAAGCTCATAACCATACAGCGCTCCAAGGGCTACGCCATGCGCCCCACCCTCTCGGTCGAGCGCATCGGCGAGCTTATCGCCTTCTGCAAGCGCGTAAAGCCCGATGTTATCTGCATGGTCGACAACTGCTACGGCGAGTTTGTTGAAACGCGCGAGCCATCCGACGTTGGCGCGGACATGATCGTCGGCTCGCTCATCAAAAACCCCGGCGGCGGCCTGGCCCCCATCGGCGGCTACATCTGCGGCACGCGGCAGTGTGTCGGCCGCTGCGCCTACCGGCTTTCCGCCCCCGGCCTCGGCCAGGAGGTCGGCGCAAGCCTCGACGTGAAAAAATCCATGTACCAGGGCTTCTTCATGGCCCCCGTCACCGTCTCCGGAGCCCTCAAGGGCGCGATATTTGCCGCGCGGCTGTATGAGTCTTTGGGCTTCAAGGTCATCCCCGACGGCACGGAGAGCCGTCACGACATAATCCAGGCGGTGGAGCTCGGCTCGCCCGAGCGCCTTGTCGCCTTCTGCGAGGGGATACAGGCCGCCGCGCCGGTGGACAGCTATGTCCGCCCCGTCCCCGCGCCCATGCCGGGCTACGGCTCCGACGTCATCATGGCCGCCGGGGCCTTCGTGCAGGGCAGCTCCATCGAGCTTTCCGCGGACGGCCCCATGCGCGAGCCCTACGGCGTATACTTCCAGGGCGGCCTGACCTGGTATCACGCGAAGCTCGGTATAATAATGTCCCTGCAAAAAATGTATGAGAAAGGTTTAGTGAAGCTCAAATGATGTGGTTTTGGCTCTCGCTCACAGCCCTTGTGTTCTGGAGCGGCTCCGACCTGTTTTCAAAAATAGGCTGCGCGGACGCGCGCGATAAATACAGTCACCTCAAAATGGTAATGGCCGTCGGCCTGGTCATGGGCCTTCACGCCTGCTATGAGATCTTCATTGGCGGCACGGAAATCTCCATGTCGGTAATCCTGACCTACCTGCCCGTGTCCATGCTGTACATAACGTCCATGGCCATAGGCTACCTCGGACTGCGCTATATTGAGCTGTCAATATCCTCGCCGATATGCAACTCCTCCGGCGCCATCGTGGCAGTGCTGTGCCTGGCCATCGACGGCATCGACAGCATCGTCCCCCTCCAGCTCGTGGCCACAGCCTTCGTGTGCGTCGGCGTGATAGCCCTGGGCATAGTCGAGGCGCACGAGGACGACGAGCTTCGCCGCGCCCGTCAGGAGGCGTCCGACCACCGCTATACAAAGTCCTGGCTCGCCCTCGCCCTGCCGGTTATCTACTGCCTGCTGGACGCGCTGGGCACCTTTGCCGACAACCGCGTGCTGGAGGTGCTCAATGAGGACTCGGCAAACGCGGCCTATGAGCTGACCTTCCTGGTCTGCGGCCTTGTGTGCTTCATCTATACGGTCATCATCAAAAAGGAGCGCCTCGTGCCGAAGATGGAGGCCCCGAAATACGCCGGCGCCGTGTTCGAGACGGCGGGCCAGTTCGCCTACATCTACGCCATCGCCGACCAGGAGCACGTCGCCATGGCCGCGCCGATAATCTCCGCCTACTGCGCGGCCTCGGTGCTCTGGAGCCGCGTATTTTTGAAGGAAAGGCTCTCCTGGAAGCACTACGCCGCCATCCTCGTCGTGGTCGTCGGCATCGTCATTCTTGGCGTCTGCGACGCGTAAAAGCCCTACAGCGGCAGCTCAAGCTCCATATCCTCCACAGTTTTCCGGTAGAACACCGTCCGCCACTCGATCCGCTCCGGAGCCTCAAAGCGCAGGGCGGAAGCGGCGGCGCGCGGCTGTCCGGCCTTGCCTGTAGCCATCAGGATCCCCACGCTGCTCGCCGCTGTCGGCCCTGCCGGGTCAGGCCGCTTCATCCGCGGTCGGTCCCCCTGCCCGCAATCCCGCACCGTCAGCTCCCCCCTCGGCAGCTCAGGCTCCACTTCGTAGGCCATGGCGGTATAATGCGTGGGGTACTCCCACTCTTCCGCGTCCCCAAAATTCCCGGCGTCCATCTCCTGTTCCTCGTACTCAATCACTTTCAGCGTGTGCTTTTCCCCTGTGACGGGATGGGTAAAGCTCACCGCATCCCCCGCCCCGGACACCGTGAATCTCATGCCTGGAACGGCCTGCCGCTCCTGCTCCAGAGCCAGACGCAGCGTTTTCAGCTTCGGCTTCGTCTTTGTGGCCCAGGGGAAGGACTGCCGCCAGAACGTCCAGCACTTCTCCTCGTCAAGGCCGTAGTGCTCCATCAGCCAGACCGCCTCCCAGTCCTGCCGGTTTATCTCCCCCTGCTCATATTCCTGCCGCAGGGCCATCGGCACCCAGCCGAAGCCGTTCCCGCTGCTGAGGCGCAGCCGCTTGCCGTTCACCGTGGCTGTCGGGCGGAAATCCGCCGCCATGGGGTTTTCCGCCGTCTGCCGCTCCTGCTCCTCCGGCGTCATGGCCTTCTCCCCCTCCCAGAAGGGCCGCCATTTCTCTAAAAAAGCCCGATAGGCGTCAACGTCGACCTCCATGCAGAAATCCGCCACCAGCCCCTTCCCGCAGGCGTACACCGCCGGGACGAGCCAATTTCTCCCGCCCCAGCTGAAGGCACGGTTGACGGGAATTTCCTGTCCCGGCCTGCCGCGCCCGACATGGCTGCCGAAGCCGTTTTCAAAGCACACCCTCCACTCGGGCCGCTCCGGCGGCTCTTCCGTCTCCGGCTCGTCCGCCCCCAGCTCGTAGTATTCCTCGGGAAATACCAGCCTGCCATAATCAAAACCGGCCTGCACCCCTTTGATGTACCCGTAGGGATTGTCCATACGCGTGAGCGCCAGCCTCTCCGCCAGCTCGTCCAGCACGGCGCGCTTCTTCTCGCTCGGCGGGTATGTCTCCATAAAAGCGTCAAACTCCCCCGGGCTCCACATCCACGCCTGCTCGATCGCGTCCACGCCCCCGCAGGCCAGCAGAAGCCGCAGGAAATCCTCAAAGGTTTTCGCCACCGGCTTGACATAGTTTCCGCGTGTGTTCATGGGACTGACGGTGAACACCGTCTCCCCAAAGCCCTTCACGAAACAGCAGTGTATGCCGTCCACTCCTGCCCAGCCGATAACCTCCGCCCCCTTCGGGGTGCAGAAGTAGCCGCTGCGGGTGTCTCCCCGCTCCAGGCCGAGCTGTGAAAGGTCTATGTCAAGCTCCTTGAATTTCTCGTACAGCGTCATAAAAGCCTCCCATATTAGTCATTGTATTAAATCCGGCCCCTTTCGGGGCCGGATTTAAGCTTTATCCAAGAAAATTCATAAACACTTGTGCAACCTGAGCGCGCGTGGCGCTGCCGTTGGGGCTGAAGCTGCCGTCACCCATGCCGTTTATGATACCCGCGCGGCCAAGAGCGTAAACGGCGTCCCTGTGCGTCTGGGGAATACTCGCGTCGTCCGTAAAGCGGATGCCGGCGTTGACCTCGCTCAGGCTCTTGCCCGTAACGGACGCGTAATTATACAGCATCATCGCCAGATCCTGACGGCTTATCGGGACGTTGGGGCTGAAGGAGCCCGTACCCGTTCCGGCCGTAATGCCCGTGAGATAAGCCCACTGGACGTAGGGGCTGTAGTACGCGCCCGTGTCCACGTCGCTGAAGGCACGCGCGTATACCTTGAGGTTCCCGCCGTAGATATAACCCGTCTTACCGTTCCACGAGGCCCTGTACCAATCCCCCTCGCTTCCGAGTATGCTCACCATGCTCCCCCTGCCCGGCGCGCCGAGCAGCTCGCTTGAGGCATCCGTCCCGCTGAACATCCCCGTGTTTTCCCCCGTCACGAGGCCGAACTCGCAGCCCGTTTCCGAGGTCACGCCCGCCATGCGCCCAAGCACCGTGACGAACATTCCGCGGGTCATCTCCAGGTCGGGGGAAAAGGTGTTTGTACCCGTTCCGCCGAACAGCCCCATGCTGTAGGCATACTCGACCGCCCCGGCGTACCACGCGCCGGCGGGCACGTCCGTAAAGCTGCTGAAGTTCCTGAGCGTGAAGCTGAAGTCCACGGCATCGCTGTCGCTGCAGCCGTCGGCCTTGGCAATCGCGCGAATGCGCGTGTCGGCGTTTACGGTTATCGGCGCGGTGTACAGCTGCCCGGCGAGCGGGTCGCTGCCGTCGTTGGTGTAGTATATCTTCGCGCCGTATGTATCGCTGCTGAGCGAGACCTTGCTGCCATAGGACACCGCCGTGCCCTTGCTCATGCCCGCTATGCTGTAAACCGGCGCGCTGCATTTATCTATGTAGATGTTGCAGCTGAGAGAGCGCGCGCTGCTGAATTTCCCCGTCCACGCGATGGCGCGGAGCATTACCGGCTCTTCAAAGCGCAGCGCCGAGGAATAAACCGGGCTGATGAGCGTGGGGGTGCTGCCGTCGGTGGTGTAGTGAATAACCGCTCCGGCATCGGCCTTGAGCTCAACGGTTTTACAGCCCGCACCCGCGGTTATGACCGCGCGCGGCGCCTTGTCATGGCAGTTTGCGCAGTAGTCCCCGTCTATCGGCACGGCGCAGTCGTGGGTGTAGGTCACGCTGTCCCGGCCGGGGTACCTGTAAATTTTGTAGCCGGCGTTGAGGTAGTTTTCCACCAGAACGTCGAGGCCGCGCGTGCTCCCGCCGTAGATCCTCCGGCAGCACAGCGGCGGCGTGGACTCCATCGTCTCCACCATCGTGACCTCTCCGGCGTCGTTCCTTACCACGCCTGTCACGAGTATGGCGTGGCTGCTCACGTCGTCAAGGCAGTCGCCGACCTCCAGGCCGTTCAAGGACTGGTCGTCCACGAGATACGCCTCATCCGACATGTTGCTCGTGGTCTTGCGTATCTTCAAATCCCAGCAGTAGGACACGAAGGCCGAGCAGTCTGTGGAGAAAAACGGGGCGATCTTATTAAACGTGCTGTACTCGGTGTACATCTTGCTGCGCGAATTGTCACAGGCATTTATAAACTGTGTCAGCGTCGAGCTGTAGCCGACATAGGAGGCGTGAACCGGCTGCCCGTATGGCACGCCCGTATATGTAGTACCCGCCCAGAAGGTTTCCTCCCTGCCCCACGCGGAGAGGTTGTGCACTGGCGTCCACTCAATTTCAACCATCTGTCTCGCCCGGCGCACAATGTTTATCTGCCCCTCGGAGAGCTGCCCGCTGCGCAGATAGAGATAGCCCATCGTGTCCTCGTCCGCGGCCAGCGTTACCGTCCCCATCGGCAGGAGCAGCGCCGCGATAAGAAGCATGGTGATCATCGTCTTCAGATGTTTCATAAGTTCCTCCAAGCCCTTTTTGTCGTAATATGTCGATTTTACCACTGATCAGAGCGTTTGTGTAGTCCTTTTTCGGTAGTAATCTATGGATATCACGCTATTTTTTCTCCGTCGGGCGTTTTTACAGGGTGTCCGTGTCGAACAGGAGCGTTACCGGCCCGTCGTTGACGGACCAGACCTGCATGTCCGCACCGAAGCTGCCGTGCTCGGTGTGAAATCCCCTGGCCCGGCAGGCGGCTATGAAGCTCTCATAAAGCGGACTGGCCAGCTCCGGCCCCGCGGCCCCCGAAAAGCCCGGGCGGCGGCTTTTCAAATCCGCGTACAGCGTAAACTGCGAAACGACCAGCACCTCTCCCCCGACGGCGGCGAGGCTCAGGTTCATTTTCCCGTTTTCGTCCTCGAACACCCGCAGATTGCAGATTTTTTCCGCCAGGCGCTCGCACTCCTTTTGTGTGTCCTTTGGTCCCACGCCCAGCAGCACAAGAAAGCCCCGGTCGATTTTCCCGACCGTTTCCCCGGCAATGCTCACGCCCGCGCCCTTTACGCGCGTAACAACCGCTCTCATTTTATCTCTCCTTCAACCCAAAACACGGCCAGACGCACGCCTGGCCGTATTTTCTTATTCTGCAGCATACCCCTCGATAACCGCGAGCAGCTCGTCGCGGCCCGTCCCCTTCTCCGCGGAAAAAGGGATCAGCGGCACCTCAGTGCCGAAGCCGAGAGTCTCGCGTATAAGCGCCATGTTCGGCTCGATCTCGCTTTTTTTCAGCTTGTCCGCCTTGTTTGCCACCAGCGCCAGCGGACACCGCGTGGCCTTGAACCACTCGCCCATGGTCACGTCGTCCGCCGTTGGCTTATGCCGCGCGTCGACAATCATCACGCCCAGGGTAATAAGCCCGCTCTCCGCGAAAAAACGCTCCATCAGCGCGCTCCAGCGCTCGCGCTCAGCGCGGGACACCTTCGCGTAGCCATAGCCCGGAAGGTCGACGAAATAGATGGTTTTGTCAATGAGGAAATAATTGACGTGTATGGTCTTCCCCGGCGACGCGCCCACGCGGGCGAAGTTTTTGCGGTTAAGCAGCCGATTTATCACCGAGGACTTGCCCACGTTCGACTTCCCGGAAAAGACGATGCGCGGCAGCCCGTCGCGGACAAAGCCCTTCGCGTCCGCGGCGGATTTTATAAATTCAGCGTTGTGCAGATTCATTTCTTCCTATATCCTATTGCCTGATAACAAGCTTTCCGCGCTCGCTTTTTTCCGGCACGGGCAGGACCGTGGCCTCCGGAGCGGTCTGGGCGCTCTCGGGCTGCGGCGCGGGCTCCTCCAGCGGCGTGAACGGGCGGCACAGCGCCGCGCCGAGCACCTTGTCCACGCTGTCGGTGGTGATGAAGTTCAGCGCCGAGCGCACCAGCGGGTCAATGTCCTGCAAATCGCTTTCATTCTCCGCCGGGATGATCACCGTGTGTATCCCCATTCTCAGCGCGGCCATGGTCTTCTCGCGCAGCCCGCCTATGGGCATCACCCGCCCGCGCAGGCTTATCTCGCCCGTCATGGCAATGTCCCGGTGCACCGGTATGCCCGTCAGCGCGGAGATGGTCGCCATGCAAATCGTAATTCCCGCCGAGGGGCCGTCCTTGGGCACCGCGCCCTCGGGGAAGTGGATGTGGATATCCTTTTTCTGGTAAAAGTCCGGCTCAATGCCCAGGGCGGCGCAGCGCGTGCGGATATAGCTTACCGCCGCGTGGGCCGACTCCTTCATAACGTCGCCGAGGTTTCCGGTCAGCTCCAGCTTGCCGGTTCCGTCCATGACGCTGACCTCCACGTCGAGCACCTCGCCGCCTACGCTTGTCCACGCCAGACCGTGCACAAGCCCCACCTCGTCCGCCGGGCAGAGCCTGTCGGCCTTGTACCTGGGCGCGCCGAGGTATTTTTCCACCTGTCCGGCCTTGACGTTCACGCTCTTACGCTCGCCCCCGGCTATGGCGGCGGCGGTCTTGCGGCACATGGCGGCAAGCTCGCGCTCGAGCACGCGCACGCCGGACTCTCGGGTGTATTCGCCGATGATCTCGCGTATGGCCTCGTCGCTGAGCTTCAATCGCGCGGCGGTCAGGCCGTGCTTTTTCCGCTGCTTGGGCAGGAGGTAGTTCTTCGCGATCTGGAGCTTCTCCTCGTCGGTGTAGCTGGGCAGCTCGATGACCTCCATCCTGTCGAGCAGCGCGCGGGGAATCGTGCTCGTGGTGTTGGCGGTGGTAATGAACAGCACCTCGGACAGGTTCACGGGTATTTCAAGGAAATGGTCGCGGAAGCTGCCGTTCTGCTCGCCGTCGAGCGCCTCCAAAAGCGCGGCGGAGGGGTCGCCCCTGTAGTCCGAGCCGAGCTTGTCGATCTCGTCGAGCACCATCACCGGGTTCATGCTCTTGGCCTGCAAAAGCCCCGCGACAATGCGCCCCGGCATCGCGCCCACGTAGGTTTTCCTGTGCCCGCGGATCTCCGCCTCGTCGTGCACGCCGCCGAGGGAGAGCCGGGCAAGCTTTCTGTTGGTCGCCCGGGCGATGCTTATGGCGATACTGGTCTTGCCCACGCCCGGAGGCCCCACGAGGCACAGCACGCCGCCCTTTACGTCGGGTGCGAGCTGGCGCACGGCCAGAAACTCGATAATGCGCTGCTTGACCTTCTCCATGCCGAAGTGGTCCTCGTCCAGGCACTTTCGCGCGCGCCTGACATCCGCGGTGTCCCGCGTGCGGCGGTTCCAGGGAAGCTCAATGCAGGTGTCGAGGTAAGTGCGAATGACCGCCGCCTCGGAGCTGCCGTAGGGCTGCTTGGAAAGGCGCTCAAGCTCCTTGAGAAGCTTTTCCTGTGACTGCTCCGGCAGCTTCAGCTCCAGAATTTTGGCGTGGTATTCCTCCAGCTCGTCGGGCGCGTCGTCCCCTCCGCCGGTACCCTCGCCCAGCTCGCGCTGTATGGCCTTGAGCTGCTCGCGCAGGTAATAGTCGCGCTGCGAGCGGCTGACCTCCTCGCGGGTGCTCTCGTCAATTTTCTTTTCCAGGCTGAGGATGTTTATCTCCCGCGCGAGCAGGCGCGAAACCAGCTCAAGCCTCTTTACGGGCCGCAGCTCATCGAGCACGAGCTGCTTTTCCGTGTGCTTGAGGAAAATATTCTGCGTAATATAGTCGGCCACAAAGCCGGGGTCATCGCTGTCGATGAGCGCGATTATCGTCTCCGGCACTATGGTTCCGGTCAGTTCCGAGTAGTCATCAAACATACTCACGCAGCGGCGCATGAGCAGCTCGCTCCTGTCGCTGAGCGACTTCACCGGAGCGTCCTCGATCCTGCCGACGGCCGCGGCGAGGAAGCCCTCGCGCTCCGATACACCGTCAAGCTCGGCGCGGTAGAGTCCCTCCACCATCACCTTGACGAGCGCGCCGCCCGGCAGGCGCAGCACCTGCTTTATTGTAGACACGGTGCCGACCCGGAAAAGGTCCCCCTCCCCGGGCATGTCCGTGGCGATATCCTTCTGCGCCACGAGGAAAATCTGCTGGTCGCTGCCCAGCGCGGCGTTCAGCGCCGCAATCGACAGCGGGCGCTCCACGTCAAAGCTGATTATCATTCCCGGAAAAACCGTTATGCCCCGCAGCGGCAGCAGCGGCAGCGTCATTGTCCCGGTTGTAAGCTTGTCATCCATGCTGTATCCCCCTTTCCGTCAGGGAAAATCAAAAGTTTCGTCAATCTTTTCACAGGTTGCGGGCTCCAGGGGCGGAGCCCCTGGTCGCGGCGCGCGCCGCGAGTAACGGGGGCTTTTGGGTTCCCCAGCGGCTCCTCCGGAGCCGCTATTGGGCATCTGCTTTTTGAAAAGGCGCCGCGCCCTCGGGCACGGGGGTTGCGGCGCCTTTTTCCTTCATATTTGTCAGGACGGAAGCTTCTTTCTCTCCGCCGTTCTCACGATAAGCGGCGCTGTGCCGTCCTTGATGCTCTCGGCGGTTATTACCACCCTCGTTATCGTCTCGTCCGAGGGCACGTCGTACATTACCTCCGTCATCACGCTCTCCATCACGCTGCGCAGCCCGCGCGCGCCGATCTCCATGGCGATGGCCTTGTCGGCTATCGCGCCCAGGGCCTCCTTCTCGAACTCAAGCTCGACGCCGTCAAGCCCGAGAAGGGCCTTATACTGCTTTGTAAGCGCGTTTTTCGGCTCGGTAAGTATTCTTATCAGGTCGTCCTTTCCGAGCGACGACAGCGGCGTTATGACGGGCAGGCGGCCTATCAGCTCGGGTATAATGCCGAAGCGGAGCAGGTCGTGCTGCTGTACGTGGGAAAGTATCTCGCCCACACTGCGCTCGGCCTTGCTCTTTATCTCCGCGCCGAAGCCCATGGTTTTCTTATCAAGGCGCTGCTCGATGATCTTGTCGATGCCGTCGAAGGCCCCGCCGCAGATAAACATGATGTTCGTCGTGTCGACATGGATAAACTCCTGATGCGGGTGCTTGCGTCCGCCCTGGGGCGGCACGGCGGCCACGGTGCCCTCAAGGATCTTCAAAAGCGCCTGCTGCACGCCCTCGCCGGACACGTCGCGGGTTATGGACGTGTTCTCGCTCTTGCGGGAAATTTTATCCAGCTCGTCGATGTATATTATCCCGTGCTGGGCGCGCTCAACGTCAAAGTCCGCGGCCTGGAGCAGGCGAAGGAGTATATTCTCCACGTCCTCGCCGACATAGCCGGCCTCGGTCAGCGTCGTGGCGTCGGCGATGGCGAAGGGAACGTCGAGCAGCTTCGCCATGGTCTGGGCAAACAGCGTCTTCCCGCTGCCCGTGGGGCCGATGAGCAGAATATTGCTCTTCTGGAGCTCCACGTCGCTGTCGCCGGAGCCCAGGCTGAGTATCCTCTTATAGTGGTTGTACACGGCGACGGACAGTGCCACCTTCGCCCTGTCCTGCCCGATGATGTAGTCGTCGAGCACGCGGCGAATTTCCGCCGGCTTCGGCAGCCTTGAAAGGCTGAGCGCTTCGGCGCTCTCGCCCTGGTCGTCATAGCCGTATCCGAAATTCTCTTCGACCAGACCCATGCACAGCCTCACGCACTCGTCGCAAATATACGAATCGTTTCCGGCGATAAGCCGATGTACCTGCGACTGAGGCTTGCCGCAGAACGAGCATCTTATGTTTTTCCTGTCGTCCGATTTGTTTGGCATAGAGGGTTTCTCCCAAAATAACAAAATACGCTTTGTTCAGGGGCGGCCTTCACCGCCCCTGTTTTTTTATCTGTGTGCTATGATCTTGTCAACCAGGCCGTACTCCATCGCTTCCTCGGCGGTCATGAAATTGTCGCGCTCGCAGTCGGCGGTGACGGTTTCGATGGGCTTGCCGGTGTTTTCCGACAAAATACGGTTCATGCGCGTTTTGACGATCTCCAGGCGCCGGAGATGTATCGCCATGTCAGTGATCTGTCCCTGGGTGCCGGCGGAGGGCTGGTGTATCATGATCTCCGCGTTGGGCAGCGCCAGACGCTTCCCCCTGGCCCCCGACGAGAGCAGGAACGCGCCCATGCTCGCGGCAAGGCCCACGCAAATGGTGGACACGTCGCACTTGATGTACTGCATGGTGTCATAAATCGCCATGCCCGCGGTCACCGAGCCGCCGGGGCTGTTGATGTAAAACTGCACGTCCTTGTCCGGGTCCTGTGCCTCAAGGTAGAGCAGCTGCGCCACGATAAGGCTGGCGGTGGTGTCGTTGACCTCCTCCGACAGCATGACAATGCGGTCGTTGAGAAGGCGCGAGAAGATGTCATAGGAGCGCTCGCCGCGCGAGGTCTGCTCCACAACATAGGGAACTAAGCTCATTTGTATGAAACTCTCCTTTCAATTATCAGCTTATCCAAGAGAGCATATCCTTTTATCTCCGGGATTATTCAGCGTCCGCCGGCTTCTCGGCGGCCTTTTTTCTGGTTTTCTTCGCCGGCTTTTCCCCGGCGGGCTTCTCCTCGTCGGCGCCCTCGGCCTTTTCCTCGGCCTTTTCCTCGGTCTTTTTCTCGGTCTTTTTCTCGGCCTTTTTCCTGGTCTTCTTTACGGGCTTTTCTTTAGCCGGCTTTTCCTCTGTCTGCTCCTCAGCCTGCTCCGGCTCGGGCTTCCTGTCGGTGATAACGGCGCTGTCGCAGATGAGGTCGGCGGCCTTTCTCAGACGCAGGTCGCGCTTTATCAGCTCCTCGGGGATCGCGGCCTTGACCTCGTCGAGGGAGACTTTGTAATTCTCCGCGCCGGTCTTGTACTCGTTTTCAATCTCTTCCCCCGTCGGCTCTATGCCCTCGGCCTTTGCCACAGCCTCAAGCAGTATGTCGCCCCTGGCCTGCTTGTCGGCGGAGGGAGCCAGCACGGATCTGAAGCGCTGCTCATCCATGCCCATCATGTCCAGGTACTGCTCAAAGCTCATGCCGTTCATGGCGACGTTCTGCCTGTACTCGTCAACCATGCT
Source organism: Butyricicoccus sp. (assembly GCA_023664105.1). Taxonomy (GTDB): domain Bacteria; phylum Bacillota; class Clostridia; order Oscillospirales; family Oscillospiraceae; genus JAMPGF01. The sequence goes on from JAMPGF010000013.1 coordinate 24,355, forward strand.
GTCAAGCTGCTCGGCGAGCATCTCGGCGGGCACCTCAACGCTCATGTTCTCGATCGCCTTGTCCAGCGCCGCGGTGCGGAACTGCCTGTCGGCGTTTTCCTGCTTGGCGGCAAGGAGGTTTTTCTTTATATCCTCCCTGTATTCGTCCAGGGTGTCGAACTCGGACACGTCCTTGGCGAAGTCGTCGTCCAGCTCGGGCAGCTGGGACTCGCGCACCTCGTTGACCTTGACCTTGAAGACGACATCCGCGCCGGCCAGGCCCTCGTGGTAGTCCTCCGGGAAGGTGATGTTCAGCTCGCGCTCCTCGCCGGCCTTCGCGCCGACGAGCTGCTCCTCAAAGCCGGGGACGAAGTGATTGGAGCCCAGGACCAGATCCTGGCCCTCGGCCTTGCCGCCGTCAAAGCGCACGCCGTCCTTGTAGCCGTCGTAGTCGATGTTCACGGTGTCGCCCTCGGCGGCCTCGCGCTCGACGTTTATGATGCGCTCGTTGCGCTTTTGCACGCGCTCGAGCTCCGCGTCAACCTCGCTGTCGGCGACCTCGACGGTCTCCTTGTAGACCTCAAGGCCCTTGTACTGGCCCAGAGCCGCCTCGGGGTACAGGGTGACAGAGAAATCGATGGTCAGGCTCTTGTCCCCGCCGACGTTGTAGTCGGTGATGGCCGGACGGCCGACAGTCCTCACGTCGGCCTGCTTAACGCCCTGCTCATACGCGTCGGGCGCTATATCGTTAACGGCGTCGTCATAGAAAACCGCCGCGCCGTACATGCCCTCGATAACCATACGCGGTGCCTTGCCCTTGCGGAAGCCGGGGACATAGATATTCTTCTTCGCCTTGATATAGGCCTTGTTTACCGCGCCCTCAAACGCGGCGGCGTCCACCTCAACCTGAAATGTCAGCTTGCCGTTGTCTTTCTTTTCAACGTTTTTTACGTCCATGGGGTGTTTTCCTCCTATACATTATCAGAAAGTACTGATTGATACAAAATAAATGCCGCAATACAAAACACGCGGAGACAGTATAACAGATACGCGGGAGAAATGCAAACAATTTCCGAAATTAATTGTTTTCCTTACAGGATTTTTTTCGGCTGGAACAAAAGATAGTCCGCAGACACCAGCGAATACTCCGTCCCGCGGTAAACGCCCTGGAAGGCGCTGCGGTGGTACCGCCCGTGCAGATGCCCGTAGCAGCAACGGCGCACGCCGTAGCGCTCAAGCAGCGAGAGTATGCCCGGGCACTCGTACGCGCCGTATTTGGGCGGATAGTGGAGAAAAACCAGCTTCTCCCTCTCGCCCGCGGCCTGAAGGCTGGCCTCAAGGCGCATGAGCTCGCGCGCCATGATTTTTTTGTCGTGCTCCGGGGAGCGCTCGGCCTCGTAAAACCAGCCCCGCGTGCCGCAAATTGCCGTCTCGCCGTAAAGAAAGCAGTTGTTGTTTAATATCTCGATGCTGTCTATCCCGTTTTCCGCGAAAAAGGAATACGCCTTCGACGCGGTGCTCCACCAGTAGTCGTGGTTGCCCTTGAGCACTATCTTCCTCCCCGGCAGGCTGTGGATAAAAAGAAAATCCTCACGCGCGCCGTCGATGCTCATGGCCCAGGAAAGGTCGCCGCACAGCACGGTCACGTCCTCCGGCCCCAGGGCGGCAAAGCCCTCTCTCAGTTTTTCAACATGATTTTCCCAGCGCCGGCCGAACACGTCCATGGGCTTGTCCCCGCCCAGCGAGAGGTGCAAATCGCCTATTGCGTAAAGTGACATCGGAGTCTCCCGTATATTTTTTTGAAACCTGCAGAAAATAACTCCGCCGGACTGCCGGCAAAAAATCTTCCGGAGGTAACTGACATGAGCGAAATCAAAAACGGCTGCGGCTGCGTCAAGGGCGTGGGCTGCGACGCGAAAAACTGCAAGTACCACAACGGCACGGACAACTGCTGCACCGCCTCGCACATCGACGTGCAGAACAAATCCGCCGTCAACAAGGCCGAGACCTACTGCGGCACCTTCTGCCCCCGCGGCTCTTTTTAAGCTAAGCTTTATTCCGCGTCTGACCGTCCGCCTCTGGCGGACGGTCAGACGCACAGACTGTCAAAAAACCTCGTAGATCTAAGAATTTGTTAGCGGCTTTGCCGCTT
>JAMPGF010000140.1 GCA_023664105.1 Butyricicoccus sp.
GTGCGCAGCACGCGGAATTTCAAATTAAAGAATTTAATTTGAAATTAGTATTAATTGATTTTTACGTTTTCCCAGAGGGTGTTGATGTAATCGAGAGTCTCCGCGTCGAGGTTGCGGTAGGCGTAGAGGTTGTAGTTTTCCTTGAAGCTGCCCATCTCGGGGTAGAGGATCTCCATGGCCTCCTCGCCCATGTCGGCGATGTACTCCGCGTCATTGAAAACCAGGGAGTTGGGGCAGGCGTAGGAGATGACCTCCGCGTTGGCTATCGCCGGCTCGCGGCTGAGCATGAAGTCAATGAAGCGCTCGGCAAGCTCCTTGTTCTGGCAGCAGGAGGGGATGCACATCGCGTCGACAAAGTAGTTTGTGCGCTCGGGGTAGTAGAAGCGCAGGTCCACGTCCCCGGCCTGGCTGTCGAGCATGGTGAAGTAGTCCCCGGCGTAGTACGCGCCGATGCTCGCCTCGCCGGACTCCATCATGTTGTAGATCTCGTCCATGACGTAGCTGACGTGGGGGCGCTGCTTTATAAGCTCGTCAAACGCCGTGTCCCACACGGCATGGTCAGTGGAGTTTACGTCCAGGCCCAGCTTGTACATGGCGGTGCCGAAGGCGTCGCGGGAGTTGTTGAACTGCAAAATGCTGCCGGAATACTTCTCGTTCCACATCAGATCCCAGTCCCCCGCGTCGGCTTCGTCAACCTTGTTGGCGTTGTAGATCACGCCCACCACGCCGTAGGTGTAGGGCACGGTGTATTTGTCCTCCGCGTCGTAGTAAAGCCCGCGGAAGTCCTCGCCGATGTACCGGTAGTTGGGGATGTTGTCAAAATTAAGCGGCAGGAGCATGTCCTCGGAAATCATGCGCGCTATCATGTAGTCGGAGGGGATGACCACGTCGTAGCTGACCGCGCCGCTGCTGAGCTTGGCGTACATGTCCTCGTTGCTGGTGTAGGTGTCGTAGTTGAGCCTGACCTTCTCGCCGTAGTTTTCCTCGTACCAGCGCTCAAACTCGCGCCTGGCGTCCATCGTGCCCTCGTCGCCTATGGAGATATATTCGCCCCAGTTGTAGACGTTGAGCGTGAGCGTTTCGCCGGACGGGCCGCAGCCGGCGAGCAGGGCGGTAAGCGCGAGGGCGCACAGGATAAGGACAAAAATTTTTTTCATTTGACGTAAGCCTCCCGTTCTATTTTTTTGCCGTTTCGTCCTTTTCGGGACGGCTGGAAATAAGCAGCAGGACGAGGATGACGAAGAAGATTATCGTCGCCAGGGCGTACATTTTCGGGGTGACGGTTTTTTTCGTCATGCTGTATATGCGTATGGGCAGGGTCTGGAAGCCGTTGCCTTGGGTGAAGTAGCTTATCACGAAGTCGTCCAGCGACATGGTGAAGGCCATTATAAGCCCCGTGACTATGCCGGGCATTATCTCCGGCAGCTCCACCTTGAAAAACGCCCGCAGGGGAGTGCAGCCCAGGTCCATCGCCGCCTCCGGCAGGGACGGGTCCATCTGCTCAAGCTTGGGCAGCACCTGCAAAATCACGTAGGGCAGGCAGAAAGTGATGTGGGCTATGAGCATGGTGTAAAAGCTAAGGCTTGTGCGAAGGCCGAAAAACGAGCCGAGAAAGACGAACATCATCATAAGGGAGATGCCGGTGATGATGTCGGGGTTCACCATGGGGATGTTCGTCACCGTGTCCATCACGCCGCGCAGGTGCTTTGAGCGCAGCTTGTTTATGCCCACGGCGGCGGCAGTGCCCATGACGGTGGAGACCAGCGAGGCGGTGCAGGCAAGAATGAGGGTGTTTTTCACCGCGGCGAGCGTGTCCCGGTCACGGAGCAGCTCCCCGTACCATTTCAGCGAAAAGCCGGAGAACACAGACAGGCTCTTGCCCTCGTTGAAGGAGAAAATTAGCAGTATGGCAATGGGCGCGAAGAGGAAAATCAGCATCAGCGCCGTGTAAACTCTCGAAACCGTTTTCATTGCGCACCTCCGTATATCCGCCTGCCGGTGAGCCGGCGCATCAGCGCCATGGCCGCCAGCAGCGCGACCATCATGATAAAGGCTATCGCGGCGGCGAAGTGCAGGTTGTTTGCCACATACTGCCCCTCAATGGCGTCGCCGATGAGGAAGAATTTGCCGCTGCCCAGCTTCTGGGAGATGTAGAAGGTGCTGATCGAGGGGATGAGCACCATGGTTATCCCGGAGATTATGCCCGGCGCGCTCAGGGGCAAAACCACACGCCGTAGCACGCCAAGGGCGTTGCAGCCCAGGTCGCGCGCGGCCTCCAGCAGCGCTCCGTCAAGCTTCGCCATGACGGAGTAAAGCGGCATTATCATGTAGGGGAAGTAGTCGTAGACCATGCCTATCACTATCGCGCCCTCGGTGCCGATTATGTGCACCGGGCCGAGGCCGATAAGGCCCAGCAGGCCGTTGAAAATGCCGGTGTCCTGGAGTATGGTCATCCAGGCGTAGGTGCGGATGAGGAAGTTCATCCACATGGGGATCATGATGAGCGTTATCATTATCTTCTGGGCCCTCGCGCCGGAGCGGGCGATGATGTAGGCCAGAGGATAGCCCAGCAGCAGGCAGATCGCCGTGGAGATGGCAGCCAGCTTCAGTGAGCGCCAGAAGATGAGCAGGTATGTGCGCACGACCACCGCCTCGCCGGAGTCGGAGGTGATGCCGGACGTGGCGGTGAAAAAGCGGGTGATGTGCTCGGTGGTGAAGCTGAAGCTGTTGTCGGTAAAGGCGTAGTAGGCGATGAACAGCAGGGGAACCAGGATGAACAGCACGGCCCACGCCGAGTAGGGCGAGAGGGTCAGCACCTGTGTCAGGTTCCCGCGCCGGGACGCGCCGCGGCTCATTCGCGGGCCTCGCTTTCCGCGTCGGAGAGCCCGTCAAGCTCGTTGCTGAAGGAGGAGTAGTCCCCGTACATGCCGGAGTATTCGGATTTTTTCATGATGTGTATGGCGTCGGGCTCGATGTACAGCCCGCAGCGCTCGTCCACGTCGACGAAGTCCGTGGTCTGGATCATCCACTTGAAGCCGTCGATGTCCACGATTATCTCGTAGTGCACGCCCATGAAGGTCACGGAGGTGACCACGCCGCGGAGCATGCTCTTTTCCACGGGCACGATGTCCACGTCCTCGGGGCGGACGACGACATCCACGTTTTCGTTCACGCCGAAGCCGGAGTCCACGCAGTCGAAAACATGGCCCGAGAAGGACACGCGCCGGTCGGAGAGCATCACGCCGTCGACGATGTTGCTCTCGCCGATGAAGTCGGCGACGAAGGCGTTGACGGGCTCGTTGTACACGTCGATGGGGGTGCCGATCTGCTGGATCCTGCCCTCGGACATGACGACAACCGTGTCGGACATGGAAAGGGCCTCCTCCTGGTCGTGGGTGACGAAGATGAAGGTTATGCCGGTGGCCTTCTGGATTTTTTTCAGCTCGGCCTGCATGTCCTTGCGAAGCTTTAAATCAAGCGCGCCCAGCGGCTCGTCGAGCAGGACCACCTGCGGGCGGTTTATGAGCGCGCGCGCTATGGCCACGCGCTGCTGCTGTCCGCCGGAAAGGCGCGTGACGCTGCGGTTTTCAAAGCCGGAGAGGGCGACCAGCGAGAGCATTTCCGTCACGCGCTGCTTTATCTCGTCCTTGGGCGCCTTGCGCTCGCGTAGGGGGAAGGCAACGTTTTCAAAGACGTTCAGGTGCGGGAACAGCGCGTATTTCTGGAACACGGTGTTCACGTTGCGCTTGTGCGGCGGCACGTCGTTTATGCGCTTGCCCATGAAGACAATATCCCCACCGTCCGGGGACTCGAAGCCGCCGATAAGCCGCAGGGTGGTCGTTTTCCCGCAGCCGGAGGGGCCGAGCAGGGTCATAAACTCGTTGTCGTAGATGGTCAGATCCACATTGCTCAGCACGGGTTCCCCGTCGAAGGACTTGGAGATATTTTTCAGCTCGATTATCTTTTTCATGAGCCTGCCTCCTTCAAAAAAAGCAAAAAACAAGCGGTACGCCCGAAAGGCATACCGCTTGCGCTGAAATCCATATGGCACACTACCCCCGCTTTGCGGGGGGTCAGCCGGATCCCAAATGGGTTTTAGAGTCTATATAGCAAAGATTACTTTTACTACTCTTATTGACCATTTCACAAGTTTGTATGCCCGCGTGGGCACTGGTTTTAAGTATACCAACTTATAAAACTTGAGCTTCTAACTCAATCAATAAGGCAACAGAAGTTGCCAACCGCATGCCGCGGTTTTTCGGCATTCGACCCGGCTGTCCGTATGGCCTTGGCCGGCCTATTTAAAAGCCGGCGGTCGCATATCTTGCTTCGGAAAGACTCTTTCCAATTGAGACGGAAGTTATTCTATCAGGTATTCCCCCATATGTCAACAAAATTATTTTTTATCCCCGAGCGTTCACGTTCCGCGCGTCTCATACTGATTCTCGATTGAAAGTTCAATCGGGAATTCCGCGTGCTGCGCACGCTCGCGCCGC
>JAMPGF010000141.1 GCA_023664105.1 Butyricicoccus sp.
GCCAAAAGGGGGCTTCGGCCCCCTTTTGGATAACCCCCGGGGACGCCCGCCCCGAAACGAGCGAAAATTTCAAGACTTCACCACGCACCAACTACCCAAATCGACGCTGGCACCTCCGACACGCTCCCCTGGGGGAATCCAACGGGGGGCCGCAGCCCCCCTTGGCCGAAGGGGATGGGGGAGTCCAGAGGGGGAAGGGGGTTTCGGCGCCCTCGTCCCCCTCTGGTGTGCTTTTGCTTACTTTTCGCACAAGCGAAAAGTAAGTCGGTCCGGAGAGCGAAACTCTCCTTTTTACGCTGCCGCGCGTTGACAAAAGCAGGGGAAACGGTTATAATCTGGATACAATCTGCATATTTGCAGGAAATTTTATAAACATAAGGGGGTAGATCGATGGGAATATATGAGGAGCTCGTCGCCAGAGGACTTGTGGCCCAGGTAACGAATGAGGAAGAAGTAAAAGAGCTTGTAAATAACGGCAAGGCCAAATTCTACATCGGCTTTGACTGCACGGCGGACAGCCTGACCGCCGGGCATTTCGTGGCGCTGACGCTCATGAAGCGGCTCCAGTCCGCGGGCAACACGCCCATCGCCCTCATCGGCGGCGGCACGACCATGATCGGCGACCCCTCGGGGCGTACCGACATGCGCAAGATGCTCACCAAGGAGACCATCGACTACAACGCCGCCTGCTTCAAGCGTCAGATGGAGCGCTTTATCGACTTCGGCGAGGGCAGGGCCATGATGCTCAACAACGCCGACTGGCTGCTGGGGCTCAACTATGTCGAGCTGCTTCGCGAGGTGGGAGCGTGCTTTTCCGTCAACAACATGCTTCGCGCGGACTGCTACAGGCAGCGCATGGAAAAGGGCCTGAGCTTTCTTGAGTTCAACTACATGATCATGCAGTCCTACGACTTCTACCACATGTTCCGGACCGTCGGCTGCAACATGCAGTGCGGCGGCAACGACCAGTGGAGCAACATGCTCGGCGGCACGGAGCTTATCCGGCGCAAGCTGGGCAAGGACTCCCACTGCATGACCGTGACGCTTCTGACCGACTCCCAGGGCATGAAGATGGGCAAGACCGCGGGCAACGCGGTCTGGCTCGACCCGAACAAGACCTCGCCCTACGACTTCTACCAGTACTGGCGCAACGTCGGCGACGCGGACGTGCTCAAGTGCATCCGTATGCTGACCTTCCTGCCCCTGGAGCAGATCGACGAGATGGACAAGTGGGAGGGCAGCGAGCTCAACCGCGCCAAGGAGATCCTGGCCTATGAGCTGACCAGCCTCGTCCACGGCGAGGAGGAGGCCAAAAGGGCCGAGAGCGCGGCCAAAGCCCTCTTCGGCGGCGGAGGAAACGACGCGAGTATGCCCACGACGGAGCTGGCGGATGCCGACCTGACCGACGGGAAGATCGACATTCTCACCCTGCTGGTGAAAACCGGGCTGTGCCCGTCCAAGGGCGAGGCCCGGCGCAACGTGCAGCAGGGCGGCGTGAGCGTGAACGACGCGAAGGTCAGCGAGATCTCCGCGAGCTTCACGGCTGAGGAGCTTGCCGCCGGACTGACCGTGCGCCGGGGGAAAAAGAACTTCAACCGCGTGGTGCTCAAGTAATTTAGTTTACCGAAAATTCACAGGCGCCGTCCTTGACCCGCGGCTGAAACAGGGGTAAAATAGGCTAAGTGAACGCTTTGCGAAAAGGGGGAAGCAGCATGAGCGGGAAGAGGAAGAAGAAAACGAAGGTGTCGCCAATTTATACGGTGGCGCTGGTGTGGCTTGTGCTGTCGCTGCTTTTCCCGCCCTACGGAATCAGCAGGGTAGTTTTGTTTACGCTGGTGTCCCTGGGCGCGTTCTTCGGCGTGCGGGCCTTTGTGAATAACAAGTACGGCGAGGAATATGAGGAAGTGCCCGAGCCCGAGCCGGCGAAAAAGCCGGAGCCCGAGGTCAGCTACGGCAAGGACGTCGACGCCGTAATCGCCGAGGGCAAGACCGCCCAGAGCGAGCTGGGGCGGCTTTACGCTTCGATAGGCGACCTTGAGGTGAAAAAGAAGATCCGCGACATCATGGAGGTGTCCGACAAAATAATCCGCGACGCTATCGACGACCCGAGCGACGTGCCGCAGATCAAGAAATTTCTCGACTACTACCTGCCCACGACCATAAAGCTGCTCAACACCTACGACCGCATGGGCAGCCAGGGCATCGAGGGGGAGAACATCTCCGGCACCATGTCCAGCATTGAGGATATGCTCGACACGGCGATAACCGCCTATAAAAAACTGCTCGACAGCCTGTTCGCCAATCAGGCGATGGATATTGAGACCGACATCGAGGTAATGAACACGATGCTAAAACGCGAGGGGCTTGCCGGTGGCGGGTCCGTGTTCGGGACGTGAAAAAATGAGGAAAGGAACGCAGAGAAATGAGCGAGGAGACTAATTTCGACTATATCCCCAAGCTGACGCTTGACCCGACGCCCGCGGCGGCAGCTGTCGCGCCCGTGGAAGAGAAGAAGGAGGAAAAGCAGGCCGAGCCCGACCGCCCGGAGCTTTCCAAGCTCTCCGAGGCCGAGCAGGCCGCGGTGCGCGAGTTTGCAAAGCAGATCGACGTGAGCAACGCCAACCAGGTGCTGTCCTACGGCAGCGCGGCGCAGACGAACATCTCCGATTTCTCCAGCTCCGCGCTGGGCACCGTGCGCAGCAAGGACCTCGGCGAGGTGGGCGAGATGCTGTCCAGCCTCGTCGTCGAGCTCAAGGGCCTCAATTTCCCCGAGGAGGAGAAAAAGGGCTTTAAAGGGCTTTTCAAAAAGGCGCAGAACAACATCGCCACGCTCAAGGCGCAGTACGACAAGGCCGAGGTGAACGTCGACCGCATTACCGCCGAGCTGGAAAAGCACGAGCGCGTGCTGCTCAAGGACATCGCCATGATGGACAAGATGTACGGGATGAACCAGGCCTATTTCAAGGAGCTGACCATGTACATCCTGGCCGGGCAGCTCAGGTGCCAGGAGCTTCGGGAGAAGGACCTGCCGGAGCTGGAGGCCAAGGCGCGTGAGTCGGGCCTTCCCGAGGACGCGCAGGCGGCCAACGACTTCGCCAACATGATAGGCCGCTTTGAAAAGCGCCTGCATGATCTGGAGCTGACGCGCATAATTTCCCTTCAGATGGCCCCGCAGATCCGCCTCATTCAGAATAACGACAGCCTCATGGCCGAGAAAATCCAGACCTCTATCGTCAACACGATACCGCTGTGGAAGTCGCAGATGGTGCTGGCGCTGTCGATGGAGCACTCCCGCCAGGCCATGGAGGCCCAGCGCGAGGTGTCCGAGGTCACCAACGCCCTTTTGAAGAAAAACGCCGAGGCCCTGCACCAGGGCAGCGTGAACGTCGCCCGCGAGTCAGAGCGCGGGATCGTGGAGATCGAGACGCTCAAGCACACCAATCAGGAGCTTATCAACACCCTTGAGGAGGTCCGCCAGATTCAGGAGGATGGACGCTCCCGCAGGAAAGAGGCCGAGGTGGAGCTGGGCCGCATCGAGGGTGAGCTGAAGCAGAAGCTGCTTGAGATAAAAGGATAAAGCGGCAAACAGTCCGTAAGCCCGGAGTAAGGGAGGCTTGGAATGAAATTTTTTAAGAACAAGATAGTCGCCATTGCCCTGACGGCGCTGGTGGTTCTCGGCTGCCTGGGCTTCGGGCAGTACAAAAAGCCCGCGTCGATGGCCGATCCGCCCTACGGCGACTGGACCTATGACGGGGCGGGGATCCTCTCGTCGGAGACGCTTGAGCGCGTGGACGCGTACAACGCCGCGTGGGACGGCGATTATGCCAGCGTAATGGCGCTGGCGACGGTGCCCACGGCGCGGAACTGGGAGATAAGCGACTACGCCGCGACCCTGGGCGAGAAGTGGGGCCTGGGCGCAAACGACTTGCTGCTGCTCATTGACGACGGCGGCGGGGAGTACTGGTTGGTGACCTCGGAGAAGATCGAGGACGCGCTTGGCTATGACGGGATCTACTACGCCGTCATGGACAGCTTCGATCCCGCCTTCAAAAACGGCAGCTACGACGCGGCGGTGACACAGATTTATCAGGCCATGGACGGCCTGTACGCCGAGAAGCTGGAGAAAATGAACGGCGCGATGCCCGGAGCGGAGAGTTATTATTACAGCCCGTACTACAACGCAAGCGAATACGCCTACGATTCCGGCGCATCCATTGCGGACATAATTTTCCTGCTGGTGATCGTGGTCATCGCGCTGTCGTGGATCGACAAAATGCGCTACAGGAGCTGGTACGGCCGCTATGGCCGCGCGGCGCGTCCGGGCGTCACATTTGTGCCGCTTATTTTCTGGCACAGGCCGGGCGGGGCATGGTTCCGCAGCATGAACGCGTCGATGAACCGCGGTTTCAATACGCGCGGCCCGGGGCCCGGCCCCGGCAGCTTCGGCGGCGGAGCCGGCTTCGGAGGACGTCCGGGAGGCTTCGG
>JAMPGF010000142.1 GCA_023664105.1 Butyricicoccus sp.
GCGCTTGGCCTGAGCGGGCGCGAGGTCGGCGCGGCGCTTGAGCGGCTGGTGCACCACGTCATTGAGCATCCGCGGGACAACAAGCGGGAGACGCTGCTGCGGCTTTTGTGACACGTTTTCGCCCTTTTGTGTATTGACTGGTTTGAGTTTTGCCAATATAATCAACTTATGAATTTTAAGTAAATCAAGGAGGTTTCAACATGCCTGTTTTCAGTGAATTTACATTTCTTTCCTGCAACGGCAGGACCAATATCCGCGTGCGGCGCTGCGATCCCGACAGGCCGGCGCGCGGCGTGGTGCAGATTGCCCACGGTATCGCCGAGCATGTGGAGCGCTATGACGATTTCGCCGGATTTCTGGCGGAAAACGGCTTCGCCGTCGCGGCGAACGACCATCTCGGCCACGGCAGGAGCGTCACCGACGAGTCCGAGCTGGGCTTTTTCGCCGAAAACGGCGGCTGGGAGCTGGCTGTCGGCGACATGCGCCAGCTGCATGAAGGGCTCAAGGATGAGTTTCCGACTCTTCCCATTTTCCTGTTCGGCCACAGCATGGGCAGCTTCCTCTCGCGCACCTACATCATCCGCTATCCCGAAGGGCTGACCGGGACGGTGCTGTGCGGCACGGGGCAGCAGCCGAAGGCGGTCGTTTCCGGCGGCAGGCTGCTTGCCGAGGCCGAGGTCAGCCGCCACGGCGCGAAATACAAAAGCCAGCACCTCAACGACACGGCCTTCGGGAATTACAACGACGGCTTCGCCCCCGCGCGCACGGTTTCCGACTGGCTCAGCCGGGACGCCGGGCAGGTGGACAAGTACACCTCCGACCCCCTGTGCGGCTTTCTCCCGACGGCGGGGCTGTTCCGCGACATGATGGGCGGGCTTGAGTACATCGGCAGGCCGCGCAACATCGCGCGCATGAAAAAGGACATGCCCGTTCTGTTCATTTCCGGCGACCGAGACCCCGTGGGCGAGAACGGGCGGGGAGTTATCCGCGCGTACCACAGCTTTGTCCGCGCCGGGATGCAGGACGTGACGCTAAAGCTCTACGCCGAGTGCCGCCACGAGCTGCTAAACGAGCTCAACCGCGAGCAGGTCAAGGGCGACGTGCTCGCGTGGATAAACAGCAAGATGCCCGGATAAGGCGCAAAAAATCCGCAGCCCGTAAAACGGGCCGCGGATTTTTTTGATCAGTCGGAATAGGGCTTGCTCGTGTCGATGAAAACGCCGTCCTCGCGGGTCCAGCCCACGTAGAACCCGAGGGCGCGGCCTATGTCACGGAGCATAAAGAAGTTGCAGCCGCCTATCTTGTAGACCGTTACGTCGATCTTCTGCCCGTCGACGTAGATGCTGTCGTTGCTGGGCTCGGCTGCCGCGCTGTCGGCGGCGGCGCCGCCCATGTCGCCCGGCTGCTGGGCGTAGCCTTTGCCGGTGGTGAGTGTGACCGACCTCAGCGCGCCGTCATAGCCCACGTCAAACTGCTTTTCTGTTCCGTTGAGCATAGCCGCCAGGTCGCGTATCTTGAAGAAGTTGCTGCCGCCGATCTTGTAGACGGTGGGAGCCTGGAGCGCGCCGTTCACGGTCAGCTGGTCGTTGGTGGGCATGGCGTTTCCGGACTGGGCCGGCTCCGTCTGGGCGGGCGCGCCCGATTCGGCGCCGTTGTAGTGGATGGTGGGGTTGCTGCCCTCGTCAAATATAGGACGGGTCAAGCCCAGTGATATGTTCTTCTGTTCAATGGCTGCCCATTGCTCCTGGGTGCCTTCAAAATAAACATCAGTCAGGCTTGTGCAGCCAAGAAACGTATCATTTTCGAGGGTCGTGACGCTCGCGGGAATGGTGATGCTTTTTAAGCTGGTGCAGTCTTGAAACGCACCGAACTGAATCTTTGTAACGCTTGATGGAATGGAAACGCGGACAAGATTTGTGCACCCTTGAAACGCGCAGCCTTGAATCCAAATAACGCCCTCGGGAATAGTGACACCGGTCACTTTATCGCGGTTGGTACTATCGCAAATGGGAGCACCCAAATAACCAATGTAAGTAACGCCCTCGGGAATCACTATGTCGCCGCCGGGACCCTTATAAATTGCCAGATAGTTAGATGATATTATAAAATCACTGTCGTCCGCCATAGCGGGGACCGCCAGGCACAGCAGCAGCATTGCCGCAAGCGCGAGGGAAATAAGCTTTTTTGTCATTTTCATCATTATCTCTCCTGTCATTTATTTGTTTGGGTATCTGCTTTTGCGCTGGATCATTTTACCTCCTTCCATTTTTTCGACGGCTGAAAAAGCCATCCCAACCCGCGGAAATCCCCGGGGGACAAGGTGAGCACAGTCCCCCGCGAACTCCGCCGTTGCAACAACAAAAAGCGGTGCAGGAAAAATTTTCCTACACCACACATGACACACTAAGCCCATCGCATGTGCCTCTTGAAAAAAACGGGCAACATGATATAATGGACTCGGCGCGATATTATCGTTGTGTAGGAGCGCTACCTCCTGCATAGGGGCATGGGGGACTGCAATCCCTCATGCCCTGCCTTTGTTATCACGGCATGTATATTATATACTGTCCATCTTGTATTTGCAATAGGCAATTTTCAAAATTCGACCAATCAATACGCGCAAAGCCGGCAGGCCGCTTCGCGGCCTGCCGGCTCGGTTATCTGTTATCCAAAACTCTCATTGCCTCGACGAGCATTTCGGCGCATTGGGCGCGGTTCAGGCTGGGCGAGCAGAGCGAGACGTTGTAGGGCACCATTCCGCAGGCGGTCAGGTTCGCCGCGGACTGCTCCGCCCAGACGGGCACCGTTTCCTCGTAATCGACCCAGACGGCGGCGGTGTCGGTCAGGTCGAGCGTCTTGTCGAGTATCACCGCCGCCTCGCTGACCGAGACGGGGCGGGCCGAGTCGAACACGGCCGCGCCGCTGTCTGAGTAGCCGGTTATTATGCCGCACTTGAGCGCCGTGCTGACATATGGCCTGGCCCAGTCGGAGATCTCCGCGTCGTCGGCAAAGCCGGTCGCCGTCACGTCGCCGAGCAGCTCAACGCCGGACAGGTCCATGCACATGGACAAAAATTCCGCGCGGCTGACCTCCCGGTCGGGCGAAAAGACGTACCGGCCCGCCAGGCTCTCGCCGACGAAGACGCCCTTTTCCGCCAGCGTGACGGCGGCGTATTCGCTGGGGCTGCCGTCCATGTCGGAGTAGCAGACCCTGGTTTTCTGCTTGACGATGCGGATGATGACCGTGGCCTCCTGCGAGGCGTTGCCCTCGCAGTCGATGGCCTTGTAGCCGAAGTAATCCTTGCCCTTGCGCCCCTCGTCGGGGGTGTAGACAAAGCAGCCGTCGTCGCCGAGCTCGATCTCGCCCTTGTTCGGGGGCGTGACTATCTCGAAGGTCAGCGCGTCGCCGTCGGGGTCAACGGCAGTGAGCCTGCCGCCAACGGATACGCCGCGATATGTGGTCAGCTCGAGGTTTTCCGCAATGGGGGCGCAGTTTTCCGCCGTCGCGCCGATGGCCAGAGACAGGCAGAGAATGAAAGCAAGCATTACAGCAGTTGGTCTGATAAATTTTTTCATAAGAGTGCCTCCCTTATTTTTTTGATGATGGCTATAGCATTTGCCCCCGGCATGGAAAATATTCGCCCGGCAGGAAAAAAAGCGCCGGACACTTTCGTGCCCGGCAAAGGAGATTTACCATGTTCTTTTTCTCAGTGCGGGAGATATCTGCGCACCTTACCGCATCATGCGCTTTGCGGCTGTGTTTATAATAGCACGCTTCGTCAGAAAGCGCAAATGTAAGTATTGGAAAGAGCGGCCCCTGCGGGGCCGCTCTTTCGAGGCTTTTTACGCCTGTCCCGAGTATTTCTGCTTGACCTCGGTGAGCTTCTGCTGGGGCGCCTGCTCGGTGGGATACCAGCCCATCGCCGCCATCTGCTTGTAGATACTGTCCTGCATGCACAGGGTATCGTTCAGCGCGGTGGAAAAGGTCTGGTGGACGTTCGCCGTGGGAGACTCGATCGTGCCGTGCATATACAGGTCACAGGCTCCCTTGGTGGTGAGCAGTATGCTCTCCATTATCTGTTTGTCATCCATGCCGCTGTTCCTCCCTTATACCAGTGAATAAAACTGCTGGAAAATCTGCTGGTTCTTATTCACCAGCTGCTGCGCCTGCTGCTTGAGGTTAGCGTCGCGAAGCATGTTCACGGCGTTCTGGCTCTGCTGCATGAGAAACTGGGCATGTCCCAGCGCGTCCTCAACGTAGAGGATTTCCTTGGAAGTCATATTTATCACCTCGCTGTTAGTATTGGCGGGGCTGATTGAAATATTCTATCAAAAAAGTGACTGCCGCGCTTTTTTATACTAAAAACCGTTAAAAAGCTTTAATTCTATTAAAGCTTTTTATAGC
>JAMPGF010000143.1 GCA_023664105.1 Butyricicoccus sp.
CGCCGCCGTCGTGCTCGGCGGCGCGGTGACCGTGCCTTATTCCGGCACGGCGCCGGGATTCGGGCGCGTGGAGCTTTTTGCCGACGGCGAGGGCGGCGTGACGGTCACGGGCGGAAAGGACGTGACCGGCGGCGCGTATTTGGTCGTTGACGTGGACACGGTCGACGAGACGGTCACTTTTATCATGTGAGGGGGACGCGTATATGAATTACAAATTTAATGATATCAAGCTGGACAAGGGGATGTATTCCGAGTGCGGGAAGTCCTTTACGCAGGTGCTTGAGGGGCTGGACCCCAGCGAGAATTACAGGGGTACCGCCTACGAGGGGCTGGACGCCTACCAGAGACAGCTTAAGCGCTTCGGCATCAGGGTGCGCGGCGCGGGCAGCGACTGCGTGGAGAAGTTCTTCTCCACCAGCGCCTCGGCGGTGCTCTTTCCCGAGTACGTCGCGCGCAGCGTGCGCACCGGTATGGAGGAGGGCAATATTCTGCCCGCCATTACCGCGACGGTGACGAGCTTCGACGGGATGGACTACAGGAGCATCTATTCCGTCAACAGCGCCGACGACAAGGCGCTCAAGTTTGTCGCCGAGGGCGCGGCGATGCCCGTGACTACCGTCAAGGCCAGCTCCAACCTCGTCAGCCTGAAAAAGCGCGGGCGGCTGCTGGTGGCCTCCTACGAGGCGATCAGGTTCCAGCGGCTGGATCTGTTCTCCGTCATGCTTCGGCAGATCGGCGCGCAGATCATGCGCATGCACCTTGAGGACGCCATCGGCGTTATCATGGGCGGCGACGGGAATGGCAACGCCGCGGAGGTGTTCACCGTCGGCGACAGCACTATCGGCGGCACGGCGGGGAAGCTCAGCTACGGCGAGCTGCTTTCCTTCTGGAACACCTTCGACCCGTACTGCATGAACACGCTGCTCGTGGCCCCGGATGTGATGCTTAAGCTGCTGACGCTGACGGAGTTCCAGAACCCGCTCACGGGGCTTAATTTCCAGGGCACGGGCGAGCTGGCGAACCCGCTGGGGGCTAAGCTCATCAAGACTTCCGCCATGCCCGCGGGCACGATTATCGGCCTGGACAAGGGCTACGCGCTGGAAATGGTCTCCGCGGGGGACGTATCGGTGGAGTACGACAGGCTCATCGACAGGCAGCTCGAGCGCGCGGCGATCAGCAGTATCTCCGGATTTGCTAAGCTGTACGATGGGGCTTCCAAAGTGCTGAAGGTAAAGTAAGCTGAGGGCGCGCCCCCGCGAGGGGGCGCGCGACCGGAAAAGGGGTGAGGAGTATTTACGCAAGGGAAATCTTCGATTTCGCCTCGGAGCTGTGCGCGTCAGAGCTGCCGGAGACGGCTATGATGACGCTCTGCGCCGCGGCGGAGGGCGAGCTCGGGCGGAGGCTGCGCGCGGATGTCAGCGCGGCGGATATCAGGGAGCTGTTCGTCGCCGCGGCGGGGGTGCTGGCGCTGTCGATGTACATGGCGGCGGGGGCAAGGCCCGCGGTGGCCTCGTTTAAGGCGGGGAATCTGGCCGTCAGCTGCGCCGACGGCGGGGAGACGGTTTCGGCAGGCAAGCTCAGGGCGCTGGCGGAGAGTATGCTCTCCTCTTACCTCAGGGACGAGGGCTTCGGCTTTCTGGGGGTGAGAGGGTGACGGACTGGTTCGGGGCGGTCAGCGCCTACGCGCGGGAGATCACCGTTTTTCAGCGCGGGGAAGTCAGAAAATGCAGGGCGTTTATTCAGCCGCTGAGCGTCACGGTCCCGGAGCGGGAGCGCGTGCCCACGCCCGCGGGGGCCGTCGATGAGCGGCGATACCTCATTATCGCGTCGCCGGATTCCTTCGACGGCGGCGTCGGGGGCGAGGTGCGGTGCGGCGGGCGGGCGTATGAGCTGCTGCGCTGCGAGATGATGGGCGGAGGCTCCCACTGGGAGGGAGTCATGAGAATTAAGGCGGGTGAGCGTGATGCTTGACAGCGTGGTTTCCGCGATCATCGCGGCGCTGAATGAAGCGGGGATCGGGGCCGTGGAGGCCTATCCGAAAAAGGAGCTTTGCCGCCTCGACGGCGCGCTGGTCTGCGTGGGTGTCAAGAGCGCAAAGGGGCTGCCGGCGGGCTTCGGGGGTTATCTGGGGCTGGGGGCCGACCCGGAGACGGGGAGAAGCGAGGAGCTTTACGGCGCGAGGTGCGTACTTGAGCTGTCGCTGGATATTTTTGCCGGAACGGGCGCGGGCGCGGGGGAGTGTACGCGCTGCGCGGGGAGGATCCCGGCGGCGCTGGGGGCGCTGCCGGAGGGGATCAAAATTTCCTCGCTGAGCTTCGGCGCGGCAGCGCCGGACGGCGGGACGGGGCTTTTTAAGTGCTCCGGCGTGCTCTCGGGCACGGCGTACTTTATCGCGCGGGAGAGGCCTGAGGACGGAGTATTTTCCGATTTTATTTTGAGAGGGAGCGTTAAGGAATGAATTTGAGCGAAAGACCGGGGGTTTACACCAGCTATGAGGTGTCCTCAAGCGTGTCCGCTTACGGCTCCGGCGGAGCCGTGGGGCTGGCGGCGGAGTGCGTTACCGGCGAGGCCGGAGCTTGCCTGCCGGTGAGCAGCTACGCCGAGGCTATGGCGGCCTTCGGCGGCGGGGCCATGACCGAGCTTGTGCGCGTGCTGCTGATTAACGGCGCGCCGGTGGTGTACTGCGCCCCGGCGGCCGAGGGGGACTACGATGCGGCCTTCGGCGCGCTGATGGGCGTGGCGGAGATCAAATACATGGTGTGCTCAAGCCGGAGCGCCAGCGTGCATCAGGCGCTGAGGGACGCTATCCTGGGCGCGGACGAGGCGGGGAAGTACCGCGTCGCTGTCGTGGAGAGCGGGCTGACTGCGCGAAGCGAGCTGGCCGCGGCGGCGCAGGCGCTTTCCTGCGAGAAGATGGTATTGGTGTCGCACCATGAGCCCGACGGCACAGCCGGAAGCGTCGCGGCGGCGCTGTGTGGCGTGCTGGCAAGCCAGAGCGATCCCGCCCTGCCGGTCAGCGGCGCGGCGCTCAGAGGGCTGGGCGCGGTCAGCGGCAATTTCTCCGACGCGGATATTACGCTGCTGGTGCGTGGGGGAGTTACGCCCGTGGAGTGCGTTTCCGGGGAGATAAGCGTGATCCGCGGCATCACCACGCGCTCGGCAAGCGGCGGGGTCGCGGACACTACCTGGCGCGAGCTGAGCACCGTTTTGGTGGTCAACAGCGTGATCCCGCAGATTCGCGACAGCCTCAGGGCGAAGTTTGCGCGGGCCAAGAACAACGCGCAGACGCGCGGGGCCATCCGCACGCAGGTGGTTATCGAGCTGGAGGAGAACCTCAAGCGCGAGTTTATCGACAGCTACGGCGACGTAAGCGTGCAGCCGGGCGGGGACGACGGGTCCGTCTGCGTGGTATCGTTCAGCTTCGTGGTGGCGCATGGGCTCAACAGGATCCAATTACAGGCGAATGTCACTGTATGACGTTTGCCTGTAATTGAGGGGATTCGCTCCGCTTCGCGCACTCGCTTACGCTTAGACCTTTTTCGCGGCATGCGCTCCGCGAGCTCTACGGGGTTTTTGCGTGTGATACGTTGGGGCGGAGAATAAGATTGGAGGAATTATATGAGTATTGCGGGATTTCCTACGAGCGCGGAAATTTATCTTGAGGCGGACGGAAAGAAGATCGCGGTGGTGCAGAGCTACGCCGCCAGCGCGAAGAAAACCGAGCGGGTCATCGAGGCCTTCGGCGAGAGCGAGCCGGTGGCGACGATCACCAACCAGCCGTCCTATGTGGTGGAGCTGACGCGGCTTTACGCGACGGACGAGGCGATAAGCGATGGGATAGATTTCCACAAACTGGAAAATTTCTCGCTGGTGGTCGTTAAGCCCGACAGGCGCGTGGTGTACACCGGCTGCAACTGGAGCGAAATCGCCGAGAATGGGCAGCTGTCCGAAATGGTTGCCGAGAAGATCCGCGTCGTGGCGGCGAGACGCGTGGAGACGGAGAACTCATGACGGAAGAACTGCTCGGGGAGCTGGCGGGGGACAGTCTGGAGAGGCTGAAGTGGCTGGTCTGCCGGGAGCTGGGGATCCCGCCGGGGTCGTTGGCCTGGTACTCCATGACGGCGCGGCGGGTGATCCGGTATGCCTGCCATCTGGCGCTGGACGTGCGGGAGCGCGGTTTTTCCGCAGGTGACGGCGCGGAGCGGGAGACGGCGGAGGGATTTGATTTGGAGAGGTTTCGTGAGTTGGGAGGAGAGCTTTGAGCGGTTTTGACAGGGCGCTGGGCGCGCTCAGCAGGCGGGAAATGCTCGAGTGCGCGCGGGGGCTTTTGAAGGCGCTGGCGGGGGAGGCGGGGGCCTTCCCCTCCGCCGCCGCCTCCGGCGGCAT
>JAMPGF010000144.1 GCA_023664105.1 Butyricicoccus sp.
GTGCCGGTCGGGTGTACCGCCTGATGAAAGAGATGAAGCTGCCGAAAATGAGCACTGCCAAGCCGCCTAAGGCGGCTGTAAGCAGGGAGAATTCCGGCGTCTGAAAGAGGAATAGCTGGACCGCCGCTGCTATCAGTCAGCCGGGCAGCTCAAACAGAGTCTTTTGGCTTACATCTCCGGCTTTTATAACCCACTCAGGCCACATTCCCACAACTGCGGTCTTTCACCTAATCAGGCCGAAGCACAATTTCTTGGCAAATCTGCTTGTCCACTTTATTGACTATGATCCAACCTTTTTTTACAAAACTTTTCTCGATTTGAAAAAATCCCTGACGCAGAGCAGACGCCGCCTGAAATCCAGGCGGCGTCCCGCGAAAAGCTGTATTTCTTACATCAGGGGATCCATACCCAGTACGGGATGGCCCTTCTCGGTCAGATAGTCCAGCAGAGCCTCGGCGTCCTCGGTAATGGTCTCATCACCGATCATGTCGCAGAAGTTGTCCACGCCGTACAGCTCCTTGGCGGACTGGTTGACCTTCTCGGCCACCTGGTCCTTCAGAGCCTTGGGCATCCAGACGATGCGGCCCAGGCCGCCCTCGGCCTTCATGAACTTCTTGGAGGCTATGAAGTGCTTGCCGTGGCCCATGAAGCCCGGCGTCTGCACGCCGCCGCCGGTCATGGACGCCATCTCGGAGAAGGTCATACCCAGGGGTGTCATGCCCGTATGCTCACGGTTGACGATGATCACGCCGTTGGAGAAGGGCTCAATGCCGCAGATACACTCGAAGCAGCCGCATGAGGTCATGGGGTCCTCCATGATGGAATACAGGGTGACGCTCTCCAGCGCGCCCTGGCTGTACTTTCTGACAGCCTCGTTGACCTCTTCCCAGCGGCCGATGGTCTCGTCGATGACGTGCTCCTTGGGTATCACCTGGCAGGGGCCGACGGGATCCAGCTCGTTGGTGGCCTTGGCGTCCAGCCAGCTCACCGCGCCGCACAGGCCCAGACGCTCGGGAGTGACAATGCACACATGGCTGGGGGAGAAGGACTGGCACATAATGCAGGTATAGAACTGGTCGACATTTTCATCAGTCAGGCTGCCCAGACGCTCGTCGCGCTTGTCGTAGGCGGGGATAGCCACCTCATGACGGAACTTCTCGCACTCGGCGGGATCGGTGATGATGGTGACCTCGCACTTGTCGATAACGGCGTCATAGTCGCTCCTCAGCTTGGCATACAGCACCTCGGCGAAGTGCCTGGCCCGCACGCCGGCCTCGAAGGCGGCCTTGCTGATACGCACACGGATGACGTCGCGCTGGCCGGTGTGCATGACGCCCTCTATGCAGTTGATGTAGGCGTGGAATTTGCGCTCAAACACGGCCTCAAAGTCGCTGTTCATGTTCTTGCCGGCCACGTCGGCGATTATACAGAAATCGACCTTGCTGCCAACCTCGAACGCATCAAAGTCGGGCCCGATGAGGGTGAAGCGGTGATCCTCCACCTCGGAGAACTCCCTGGCACGGACCAGCTCCAGAGCGGTCTTGCGGGAGCCGTCGAACTCCACCTGCATATCGCCGCGGCGAACGATCTCGCCCTCGAAGGCGGTGGAAAACGCCACGGGGATGTCGATCTTGGTGATCTTGATCTTGATGTCCCGGGCCTCCAGGGAGGTGGCGTTGAACTTGGTGGTGTCCTCCTGGATGATCAGGCTCTTGGGCACACGGAACATGTTGTTTTCCTCGGTATCGTTGGTGATAACGGGGAAGCCGAGCTGGATGGCGCCGGCGCCGCAGGCTACGGTCATGTCGTCCACGGGGGCAAAGGCGTTGACAAAGGCAAACACGCGGTCCATGGTGTAGCGCCACATACCCTCGTAATCGCCGGCCTGGATGCTGCCGAAGATGAAGGCCGCGCGCAGGGCCACGCTGACCACATGGGCCACGCTGCTCAGGTCATAGCCCAGAGCCACGTTGCGGACGTTGAAGCCCAGCTTCATGCCCTGCTCCACGCACTGGTCGATTATGCCGCCAACCAGGGTGACAAAGATACCCTGGGACTGGTACTCCTTGACCAGGTTCGCGCCTTCCTCAGCGGTAGGTGCCGCGCCGATAATGACGGCAACGCCGGGGATATCGCGGGTGACCAGGGGCACGCCAAGCTCGCGGACCTGGGCGTCGGTAAAGTGGCCCATGACGGGGTCCTCATAGGGGGTGCCGCCGGCCATGGCGTATTTCATCAGCTCGATGATTTCAGCCGACAGCGCGGTGGCCACGCCGGAGGTGAAGGCGTCCTTCATGCGCTTGTCGCGCGTCATAAATGCCTTGACTTCATTCTCCAGAGCGGCCTTGGCCTCGCCCACGGTGGCGACCTTCTTGCCGGTCAGGGCGTAGAAGCAGGGCAGGGAGTAGGCGGTGCCTCCGAAGGTGGCGGGGGCGTCAGGGCCCAGCTTGGCCATCGCCTCATCCACGGCCTGGACGGCCTTGGCGTACATCTCGTCGTTGCCGGAGAAAACGCGCTCAAATAATGTTTTCACGTTATGTATTCACTCCTCACGATAGAAGTTATTTATTTCAGAAGTTATTTCTCGTTATCCATTCGGTTTTTGATGGCCCGGATCTCCTCCACGGCCTTGTCGCTGTAGTCAAAGGGGGACTGCCCGTTGCGGTCGGCCTCGATGACGTCCGCGTTGTAGTGGATGAACCCGAGCAGGTCCTCAGCCGGGATGCGCGCCCGGAGAAATTCCTCGTCCCGCTCATCCCGGACCTTGTTCGCCACCACCCGGACCCGGTGGACGCCGATGTCCGCGGCAAGCTGCTTGATCCGGAGATAGGTCTGGATACTGCGCGCGCCGGGCTCGATGACCACGATGAACTGGTCCATCATGCTCGCGGTGCCCCGGCCCAGGTGCTCCAGTCCGGCCTCCATATCCATTACCACCACGTCGTCCTTCTTGAAGACCAGACTTGACAGGATGGCCTTGAGCATCACATGCTCGGGGCAGACGCAGCCGGAGCCGCCGGTATCGACGGTGCCCATGACCAGCAGCTTCACGCCGTTGACGTCCCTGGACAGCTTGTCGGGCAAGTCGGAGACCTCGGGATTAAGCTTGTAGAAGGTGTTGGATTCGTTGGCGGCGGTCCGCTCACGGGCCAGCTCCTTCATTTTGGAGACGGGGACAATGGAATTGACCTCCTCCTCGGTCAGGCCCAGCGCAAGGCCGAGGTTTGCGTCCGGGTCCACGTCCGCGGCCAGGACTGTGCGCCCCTCGGCGGCGTAGAGACGGCAGAGGGTGGAGGCGAAGGTGGTCTTTCCCACCCCGCCCTTGCCGGTGATGGCTACTTTCATAGGAAATCCTTCTTTTACAATACGTATCTTTTATATTCCGAGCGCCGCGCGCTTGGCCTCGATGGCCTCGATCATACGGTCGCCCAGCTTGTCGATGTCCAGCTCAACGGTGTACCTGGCCTCGACCCAATCCTTCACGCCGTGCTCGCCCTGGAGCAGCGCGGTGACCTCGCTGGAGCCCCTGGTGTAGGGGTCGACGCCCAGATAGGTGTCGATACCGGTAGCCACGACGTAGTTGCCGATGGAGACGGCCTTCTCGCTCATCCACTCGGGGGCGCAGCCCACCAGGGGGATCTGGGAGATGTTCCAGCCGGAATCCTTGGCGATGTCGGAGGCCAGGATCATCATACGGGAGATGTCCACGCAGGAGCCCATGTGCAGCACGGGCGGGATGTCCACCAGCTCGCAGACGCGCTTGAGGCCGTCGCCGCAGATATCCTTGGCTTCCTTGCTCATCAGACCGGCCTTGGCGGCAGCCTGAGCGGCGCAGCCGGTGACGACCAGAATGATGTCGTTGGCCAGCATCTTCTTCATCAGCTCGATGTGAGCGGTATCGGGACGTACCTTGGGGTTGTTGCAGCCGACAAACGCGATCGCGCCGCGGAGAACGCCGGACTTGATGCACTCCACCAGAGGCTTGGTGGTGCCGGTCACGTCCACATAGGTGTTGGTTACGCCGTCCAGGCACTTCTTGATGGCCTCGACGGAGTAGCCCACGGTGGCGGTGGTTTTCAGGTCGGGGATGTGGACCAGATCCTGCTTGCGGTTCTTGAAGTTCTCAACAGCCATACGGACGATGGCCCTGGCGTTCTCGCCGGCGGTCGCCTCATTGAAGCGGATGAATTCGCTGTCGGGCATCCGGGCGATCTCGGAGGTGGTGATAAACTTGGTGTGGAAGCACTTGCTCAGGGGGCCCAAGGCGGGGAAGATGCACTGTACGTCAACCACGATGGCCTCGCAGGCGCCGGTGAGGACCACGTTCTCCTGCTGGAGGAAGT
>JAMPGF010000145.1 GCA_023664105.1 Butyricicoccus sp.
GCGTCATCAACAACGACCCCAACGAGTCCGGCTACCGCACCGCCAACGACGCGGCGATGCGCGCCATGTTCACCGAGGAAAACGGCTATGAGGCCACCTTCTTCAACAACAACGACGCCGCGCAGCAAATCCAGACCGCGCAGCAGATGATCCAGGACGAGGTTGACTTCCTGCTGCTCTCCCCCGCCTCCAAGACCGGCTGGGACACCGTGCTCCAGGATGCCCAGGCCGCCGGCACGCAAATCATCCTCTTTGACCGTATGCTGGACGCCGACGACAGCATGTATGTAGCCGCCGTAGTGTCCGACATGCCCGCCGAGGGCGAGACCGCCGTCAACTGGCTGGTCGAGCAGGGCCTTGACGAGTACAACATCATCCACATTCAGGGCGTCATGGGCAACGACGCTCAGGTAGGCCGTACCGGCGCTCTGGACGCTAAGGTCAACGCCGAGGCCAACTGGAACTATGTCGTGCAGCAGACCGCCAACTGGGACGAGGAGACTGCCCGCACCATCACCCAGTCCGTTATTGACTCCGGCAAGCCCTTCAACGTAATCTACGCCGAGAACAACGGCATGGCGCGCGGCGCCGCTGCCGCCCTGGACGCCAACGGCATCACCCACGGCAAGGACGGCGAGGTCATCGTTATGGGCTTTGACAGCGACACCTGGGCCATGGAGTCCGTCCTGTCCGGAAGCTGGAACTACATGGGCCTGTGCAACCCCCTGCAGGCCGAAACCGTCGACCAGATAATCAAGGATCTGGTTGCCGGCAAGCAGCCCGCCGAGAAAATCATCTACTCCTATGAGCCGGGCTTTGACTGCAACGGCATCACCCAGGCCGACATCGACACCTACGGCACCTGATATACCGCTTAGACTACACATAACGTGACCGGCACGCGGCACGGCATTTGCCGCGCCGCGTGTCCGGTGTTTCCGCGAAAATGTTTGAAAGGAATGGAGGCGTATACATATGCAGGATGGCGCAGTATTGGAAATGCGCGGTATCTGCAAATACTTTCCGGGTGTGCGCGCGCTTCAGGACGTTGATTTCACCCTGCGCGAGGGCGAGATCCACGCCCTGATGGGCGAAAACGGCGCGGGCAAGTCCACACTGATAAAGGTGCTTACCGGCGTATACCCGAAGGACGGCGGCGAGGTACATATCAAGGGTGTCGAGGGCGCGGCGGTCATCCGCTCCCCGCAGGACGCCCAAAACGCGGGCATCAGCACCGTCTATCAGGAGATAACCCTGTGCCCGAACCTTACCGTGGCGGAGAATATGTATATCGGGCGCACCAAGGGCGCCGTGACCAACTGGAGGCAGATGAACGCCGGGGCGAAAAAGATGCTGGAATCCCTGGGCATCCCCGCCAGCCCCAGGCAGCAGCTCGGCTCCTGCTCCATCGCGGTGCAGCAGATGGTCGCCATCGCCCGCGCGGTGGACATGGAGTGTAAGGTGCTGATCCTTGACGAGCCGACCTCCTCCCTGGACGAGCAGGAGGTCCAGAAGCTCTTTGTCCTCATGCGCGAGCTGCGCGCCAAGGGCGTGGGCATCATCTTCGTCACCCACTTCCTGGAGCAGGTCTACGAGGTCTGCGACAGGATAACCGTGCTGCGCGACGGGCAGCTCGTGGGCGAGTACGTCATTGAGGACCTGCCGCGCGTGCAGCTTGTCAGCAAGATGCTTGGCAAAGAGCTTGACGACATGGCCGACATCAAGGGCGAGAGCGGCGGCGCGGCGGTCAACATGCAGGACGCCCCCGTTTTCGAGGCTGCGGAGCTGTGCAGCAACGCTGGGATAAAGCCCTTTGATTTTGCCATCAGAAAGGGCGAGGTCAACGGCTTCACGGGGCTGCTGGGCTCCGGCCGCAGCGAGTGCGTGCGCGCCATCTTCGGCGCCGACCGCGTCACTGGCGGCAGCGTGAAGATGGACGGCAAGGACACAAAGATACGCAAGCCTATAAACGCGATGAAGGCCGGCATCGGTTATCTGCCCGAGGACCGCAAGGGCGACGGCATAGTCGGCGATTTGTCCGTGCGTGAGAACATCATACTGGCCTATCAGGTGATGAAGGGCTTCTTCCACCCCGTTTCCAGGGCTCAGGCGGAAGCCTTCGCCGACGAGTATATCAAGCTGCTGGATATAAAGACCGCTTCGTCTGACACACCGATAAGGTCCCTGTCCGGCGGCAACCAGCAAAAGTGTATCCTGGCCCGCTGGCTGCTCACCGACCCGAAATACCTGATCCTTGACGAGCCCACCCGCGGCATCGATATCGGCACCAAGATAGAGATCCAAAAGCTTGTCCTCAAGCTGGCGGACGAGGGCAAGAGCGTGACCTTTATCTCCTCGGAGATCGACGAGATGCTGCGCACCTGCTCCCGCCTTATCGTTATGCGCGACCGCAAGGCTGTCGGCGAGCTCAGCGGCGACGATTTGACCCAGGCCAAGATCATGGCGACTATCGCAGGAGGTGACGAGCAATGAGTACCCCCGTTAAATCCCCCGAGACCAAAGCGAAGCGGAACGACGAGCCGCTGTTCAAGCGTTTGACCCGGCACCAGATGTTCATTCCCGTGGCGGCGCTTATCCTGCTGGTGCTGTTCAACCTGATCTCCGACCCGTCCTTCTTTGCGGTGTCCATCAAGGAGAACAGCCTGGGCAACCCGGTGCTCAGCGGCAATATCATCTCCGTGCTGGACAACGCGTCGGAGCTTGTCATTCTGGCCATAGGTATGACCCTTGTGACCGCCTCCTCCGGCGGGCAGGACATCAGCGTCGGCGCGTGCATGGCGATTGCCGGCAGCGTTATCCTGCGCCTGGTCTGCGGCGGACAGGTCACGGCCGACACTATGCAGACTTCCCTGCTGCTGGCCGTGCTGTTCAGCATGGTGGTAACTATGATCTTCGGTGCCTTCAACGGCACGCTGGTGGCCTATTTCAACATTCAGCCAATGGTGGCCACGCTTATCATGTATACTGCCGGGCGCTCTATCGCGGCCTGGATAAACAACAACCAGCTGCCCATAATCAATGACCTCAGCTTCAAATACGCGGGCACCTTCCTTCCCGGTATCCCCGTGCCCACGCCCGTGTTCATAACCGCCGCCGTCATACTGCTGTTCTGGCTGCTGCTGAAGTTTACCAACCTGGGGCTTTACACCCAGTCGGTCGGCATAAACGCCAACTCCTCGCGCCTTAACGGCCTTGACCCGAAAATGATAAAGCTGATGACCTATGTCATACTTGGCGCGTGCGTGGCGATCGCCGGCTTTATCCGCGTAAGCCGGAGCGGCTCCATCAACTACTCCCGCATAGCGGAGAACATAGAGATGGACGCCATTCTTGCGGTGGCCCTGGGCGGCAACGTCCTGTCCGGCGGCAAATTCAACATCTACGGCTCCATATTGGGCGCCTATGTCATCCAGTTTCTTACCACCACCCTCTACAAATACGACGTGCCGTCCACGGCCCTGCCCGCATACAAGGCGGTCGTGGTCATAATCCTGGTGGTGCTCAGCGCTCCGGTAGTACGTGAGAAGCTGGCAAGCCTGAAGAGATCCCCCGCGAAAACCGCGAAGGAGGTGTCCTGAAATGCCGAAAAGTATCGCAGTTGATAAGAACGGAAGGCTGAAGGAGCGCGCCGCCATGAGCGACACCAACCTGCTGCTCACCATAACCGTGGTGGTGTTCTTCATCCTGTACCTGTTCGCCGTCATTTTCCTGGGCGGCAGCTTCACCAAGCCGCAGAATTTCCTTAACATCCTCAACAACAACGCATCCCTTATCGTTCTGTCCTGCGGCATGAGCATCGTCATGATCACCGGAGGCATCGACATAAGCGTGGGCGCCGTCACCTGTCTGGTGTGCATGACCTGCGCGGTCAATCTTGAGCAGCAGGGCGGCAACGTATTCACCGCCATCCTCATCGGCCTTGGTATCGGGCTGGCCTTCGGCGTGGTGGAGGGCTTTCTGGTGGCCCACCTGGGTATACAGCCATTTATCGTGTCCCTGGCAGGCATGTTCTTCGCAAAGGGCATGACCACCATCGTCAGCAAGGAGCCCATCCGCGTGACAAACGAGGGCTTCCTTGCCGTAAAGGATCTGCGCATAACCGTGCCCGGTTTAGGTGCCCCCAACAAGCTGGGGCAGTATATCCCGGCCTATGTGGAGGTGGGCGTGGTGATCGCGTTGGCGGTGGTCATACTGCTGTTCTGCCTCCTGCGCTGGACAAAGCTGGGGCGCGCTTTCTACGCCGTGGGCGGCAACAACCAGAGCGCCAACATGCTGGGCATCAACGTGCGCCGCACCAAGTTCCTGGCCCATGTGCTGTGC
>JAMPGF010000146.1 GCA_023664105.1 Butyricicoccus sp.
CGAAAGCGCCGCCCCGGTGCGCGGCATGCGCTTTTCGTACGACCATGAAAAAATGCGCGAGGCCGTAGACGAAACGCTGTCAATGGAAGGCATCTGCTTCGTCCGCGCCTGGCTCAACGAGGGCGAGCTTTCCGTCGGCGACGACATAATGCGCGTCATGATCGGCGGCGACATCCGCCCGCGCGTGATCGGGGCGCTTCAGCATCTCGTCGGCAGGCTGAAAAACGAGTGCGTAAGCGAAGAAGAGCTTTTCTGACCCGCCCGCATAAAAATATCCCCTGCCATTTTGAGGATGGCAGGGGATATTTTGCATTCCTTGACAGCGCGGCGCGGCCTCATACCGTTCCTCGATTAAAAGTGCAATAACGTTACCGTGCGCAAAGCTTGGAATAGCAAAGGGTTGTAGCGAGTTTAAAGTTCTTTTTGATACTTTTTCTTGAAAGAAAAAGTATCACGCGCAATGGAACAGCCGCAGGGCAGTCATAATGGCCTGTTCGCGGGTGTAGCTGCCCCAGGGGGAGAAATTGCCGTTTCCTGTGCCGCCCATCACCTTACCGCCGGTGGCCGGGTCTGTCACTCCCGAGATAAAGGCTATGCTCTCGCCCGCCCACGGCGAGGCCTCCCCGGCGTCGGCAAACTCCGCGCCCGCACCGGATGTAATACCAAGGAGCCTGGCTGTACGCGTGAGCATGGCGGCGGCCTCCTGGCGGCTTATGGAGCCGTTCGGGTCAAAGGCGGTGGTGCTCCTGCCGCTCACAATGCCGAGAGAATAAGCCGCCGCGACCTCGGCGCTTGTTGTGTCCGTAAACGGGGCGGAAGCCGTCAGCCCCTTGGAGGAAAGGTACGCGGAAATACCCTTCCCCGTTTTCTGCTCCACGAGGCTGACCATCAGCCGGCAAAATTCCTCGCGGGTGATATTGCTGCGGTAGGCCGCCTGCAAATCGTTCGGGGCCAGCCCGGCGCAGATGGCCTCCCATACCTCGCCCTGCGCCCACGAAGACGGCGTGTCGTTGGCCGAGGCGGCGTAGGCGGCGCTTGTGTAGTGCGGCGTGTTCGGATCCGCGAAAATGTTCTCGCCGATATGGTCGCGCGAGAACATGAGCACGTCCTCGTCAAAGCGCGACGGATTGAGAGTGAACTCGCTTCCCACTGTTGGCGTCTCAGAGCTGCGGCCCCACGTTGAATCAATGTATATCCATTCCCCGTCTATAAAGGCCGCGTTCCATCCATGGTTGGCTTTCCCGTCTCTTGGCCAGCCTCCAACCCCGTTAGCTGTGCCGCTTATGTACATCGCGGGTATGCCCTGGGCCTGAAGCAGAGCCTGGTTCAATCGGCTGTAGCCATCGCATACCGTGAGCTTGCTGTCGAGCACCTCCTCGGGGTATATGGTCACAGTTTGCTTCTCGCGGTAAAAATAGTCATAATCATAGTCGATATTGTTCGCGACCCACTCAAAAACGGCTTTGGCCTTATCGTAATCGCTGGTTTTACCCGCACAGATCTGATTGGACAGCGAGGTTATGCGCTCGTTCTGCGTGATGACGAACTGTCCCGGATTGATCCAGCCATCCAGAATCGCCTCGTTTTTATCGCGGTTTTCAAGAAGCATCTTGTTGGGGCAGTTGACTATTTCCTCCAGCGCGGGCAGGGGGACGAGCATATATGCAATGACATTGACAGGCCCGTATTCGCCTTCTTTAGTTTCTCTGCCTGTTTCGATCCTGGACAAAAAGAGCGATTCGAAGAATTCCGAACTCTCCATATCTCTCCATTTTTCGACCATTTTGCCGCTTGTCGGGAATACGATCTTTCGTAGGTTTTCACAGCCGGTAAAGATGGTGGAACCCACTTCCTCGAGACTGTTCGGGAGCGTGACGCTTGTCACATTGGCGCAGTTTTCAAATGCAAAGCCGCGAATTGATTTCACGGTGTCCGGGATCACCACGTCCCCGCCGTCGCCGATGTATCTTTCAAGCTCACCGTCGCGAATAGCGAAGTCCTGGCCCCGGAACTCATAATATGGGTCCAGAATACTATCAAAATCATATGCCAGCGCGGGCGACGCCGCGCCGAGGCACAGCGCCAGCGCGAGGATGAGGGATAGCATAGTTTTTTTCATTGCGATCTTCCTTTCTTTCTTTCTTTCTTTTTGTGCTTCAGCTGGGGAATATTCCTAATGCATATGCAGCTCAATTATA
This sequence comes from Butyricicoccus sp., assembly GCA_023664105.1. Lineage (GTDB taxonomy): Bacteria > Bacillota > Clostridia > Oscillospirales > Oscillospiraceae > JAMPGF01. The sequence goes on from JAMPGF010000146.1 coordinate 2,199, forward strand.
TGGGATGACAGGCAAAAAGTCAATGGGGCGCTGCTTGACTTTACTCTTGCCGGATAGTATATTTTTGAGGGAGATATTTTCCACAAAAGGCTATATGCAGGCAAAAAACCTGAAGGATGTGCGTATTATGAGAAAAAAGGCGAAAGCCTTGGAATATTTAAAATTGCTAAAGCTTATGCGCCCCGCCTCTTAATTACTCACCCTCGATAAGCCCGGCGCGCTCAAGCCGCTCGAGCATGTCGACGACCTCGGCGCGGCTTATCCCGTCGCCGGGGTAGAGCTGCACCTCGCTGCCGCCGCTTATGAGCCCCAGCTCCAGCAGCGCCTCAAAATACGGCCTCTGCTCCGGCGTCAGGCGCTTCGCGTCGTTATACGCGCCCAGCAGCGCCTCCCCCCCGGCGGGCTTGATATCGAACGCGCGCACCAGCGTCATGAACGTCTCCGCGCGCGTCATCGCCTCGCCGGGGCCGATCTCGCTTTTTCCCCCGGCGTCGACGATCCCCGCGCCCACACAGCGCAGAATGGCCTCCGTGTACCACGCGTCCCCGGGCAGATCCTCGAAGTTATTCTCCGCCGCCTCGCCCAGCGGCATGATGCGCGTATAGATGACCGCCAGCTCGGCCAGGCTCAGGCTCTCGTCGGGCCGGAATTTCCCCTCGCTGCCGTTTATCACGCCGCGAGCGCTCCATTTCTCGATTTCCTCCGCCGCCCAATGTCCGGCGATATCGGAGAATGCCATCCGCGAGTCCGCGCTGACGTAGTAGCTGGCAAACGCCGCCAGGATCAGCAGAAACGGCGCGGCAATTTTCAGAATTTTCTTCATCGTAACGCTCCTTTTTCGCGTTTCTGCCGGTAGTATAGCACACTTTCCGCCCCCTGCCAAGTTGAAAAACGGCGGCGGGCGCGGTATAATGGGCACGGAATATCTGCGGCCCCGCTTGCGCGGGGCCGTCGGGGAACCCCTTGACAGGGTCCCCGAACCCTTCCTGATCTTTTTGATCGGCAGGGGGGATTTCGCGGCGCGCGCGCCGCGGCCAGGGGCGCCGCCCCTGGCCCCTGCAGCCTTTGAAAAGGTTGACGAAGCTTTTTATTTTTTCCACCCTGGCGAAAGAACGGAGGAGACAAAAATGCTGAAAATCCAAATAAAAAAGCTCCGCCCCGAGGCGAAGCTCCCCACGCGCGGCACAAACCAGTCAGCGGGCTGGGACCTCTGCGCCTGCACCGGCGGCCCGGTAACCGTTCCGCCGCACGGCACGGTCATGGTCGGCACGGGCCTGTCCGCCGCGTTGCCGGAGGGCTACTTCGGCGCGATCTTCGCCCGCAGCGGCCTGGCCTCGAAGCAGGGCCTTCGCCCGGCAAACTGCGTCGGCGTGTGCGACAGCGACTACCGCGGCGAGTACATCATCCCCCTGCACAACGACGGCGACGAGCCCAAAACCATAAACGACGGCGAACGCATCGCCCAGCTCATCGTCCTGCCCTGCCCCGCCGCGGAGCTGGAGGAAGCCGACGCCCTCCCCGCCACCGAGCGCGGCGCCGCCGGCTTCGGAAGCACCGGGAAATAGCGCCTAAACCCCCGTCACGGGAAAAGTGATAAGGCAAGCAAAAATGATGCAGATTATTTTCTGCGCCGGACAAGCCGCTGGTCTTTCCGTTTGCTTTTGTTTGAGGGGCCGGGAAACCGGCCCCTCCCCTTTTTACTGCTGCGAGCCCGTGATATAGGCGTCAAGGATTTTTTCAATCTCCTCCGCGCTGTAGGTTTTTCCGGGGTCCTGCTTGAGAATCCGGTTGATGTCATACGCCATAGCCTTTTGGATGTTTTTCATTTCGGTCTCCGTCATTTTCGCGTTCCCCCTTTCCGTTTACGGTGACTATCACGGTCAAAAAGCGTGACAACCGCCACTCGGCAAAGTGACGGTTGTTGCTGAGCATTGGCTCAAAAAAATAACTGCTAACCGGGCCAGCCGCTTATCGGCGGGCTCTTCTTCTATTATTATACTCAAGCTTGCCGCTTTGTCAACCCCAAAACCCTCATCACGCCCGTATCATAAACTCCCACGCCCGTCTCATAAAAAAGTGGTATAATGGATGCGGGGGTGAAGAAGATG
>JAMPGF010000147.1 GCA_023664105.1 Butyricicoccus sp.
GAGACTAAACCAGCGTCCCTATAATTGAAAGAAAAAGTATCAAAAAGAACTTTAAATTCGCTCCGAAAGCGTTGCTGTTCCGGGATTTGCGCCCGGTAACGCTTTTTCGGTTTTAATCCAGAAAGATTATGACAGGCTCTCCTCAAGCTGTCCGGCAATGGCGCTGTAGGTGCTCAGGTCAAAGATATCGCTCAGGCCCGCGTCCTCAAGGGCCCCGGAGTAGTAGTAAATCTCCGTGTCCATTGCCAGCACGGTCAGGAACCTGTCCAGCCCCTGCTCCCAGTCCTCGTCCATGAGCCTGTACAGCTCCAGCGCGCCAACCGCGCTCACGGCGTAGCTTATGTAGTAAAACGGGGTCTCGAAATTGTGGCTTACGCCCATCCATTCCGTCTCGCAGCCGTCATAAGGCTCGTAGCCGTATTCCTCGTACAGCCCGGCGTAAATCTCGTTTACCCGCTCCACCGTCAGGTCCTCCTCGGCGTAGACCCTCTGCTGGAACTCGTCGTACAGCGCGCCGTCGACAATGCTGTATATCATGTTCAGCAGCAGATAGCCCAGCGCCGCGTCCGCGTATTCGCCGAAGATCTCGTCGTAATAATGCGTGAACATCAGCTCCATGCCCTGGCTTTGCAGCTCGCTGAGGTCGTTGTCGCTCAGGCCGAAGAGCAGGTCGCTCTCGGTGTAGAAGTAGTTGACGAAGTGCCCGAACTCGTGGAACATGTCCGTATAGTCGTAAAACTCGTCGTAGGCCGCGTTGAAGATGTACGGCTCGTTGATGCAGTACAGCATCGTCGTGTACCCGGTGTTGGCCTTGCGCGGGTCGTGGCTTATGTCGCAGAGGCGGTAGTCGACCATGTAGCGGAAAGCCGTGTACAGCTCGCCGGAGACGCGGGGAAGGATCTTGTCCATGTTGTTTATTATCGCCGCGCTGCTGTAGTCGACAGCGTTGGAGCTCATGAGAAAGTCGACGCCGTCATAAATGCCGTCGGCGCAGCGGCACATCACGGGCACGATGTACTCCTTCGCACCCTGCCAGACTGCCCGGACTTCCTCCGGCGTGTAGTCCCGGCCGTAGAACGACTCATAGGCGTATTCGGCGTAGCTGCCGTCGACCGAGGCGCGGCGGAGCTCGACGAGGTCGATGAAGACCTCGCCCACGGCGTCGCAGTCGATCTCATCCTGGGCCATGAGCCGGTAGTACTCGTTTATCAGCGCGTTTTCCGCGCTGTATGCCTCCAGCTCGCTGCCGTCCTCCACGGGCTCGTACTCGCGGAAATCGGAGATGAAGTCGGGGTGATAGCTGCCGTCCATGAGCTCGGCGTACGGCGAGACGGCCATGGCGTGCATGGCGTTCCAGTACTCGTCTACAGCGGTGTAGTACAGCTCCTGCATGTACAGCACTTCGTCGGCGATGCTCTCGTTATCGGGGTCGGCGGAATTTTGCAGCAGAATGTACGTGAGCATGGTGTGTATGTAGTACAGCTCGCCGGTCAGGTCAAGGTCCGCGCTGCTGAAATCCTCAGCCGTGCCGCCGTTCGCGGCGAGAGCGTATATGGGCTCGAGGTACTCGTCGAGCCATTCCCGCTCGTAATGCTCATAGTCCCTGGCGGAGTATTTCACGTCCTGGTGCCAGACTTCCTCGAAATAGACCTTGTCCCCGGCGGCGGGGGCTATTGTTCCCTGGGGCAGCTCCGGTGAGGAGGCGGAGCCCTGGCCGGGGTTGACGGAGCCGCGCGGCTGGGTCGCGGCGCAGGCGCACAGCGACAGCAGCATCGCCGCGCACAGGAAAAGGCCGGTCAGTCTTTTTTTCATGTCGGTCGCTCCTTTGGGGGTTTGATTTATGATGCTATTTTATTCCCGCCCCGGCGGGCGTGTCAAGCGGACAAGCCGTTTTTGCCCCTGACAAAGCTTTTAGACTTATGTCAACCGGGCATTATAGTATATTTCGCCCGATTTATCAAAAAATGTACCCGCGCGGATTTTGCGTGTTGACAAATCAGAAAAGAGGCAAAGATTTACTGTTGCGTTTACGCCGCGTGTCTGTTATGATATGGAAACAGGACAAACCGTACTCAAGCTGACCCAAGGAGATACGCGATGAGAAGAAACAGCCACGTCCAGCTCGGGAGCTTTCTGGCGCGCAATTACATGCGCGGCATCCCGAAAAGCTGCGTCTACGCCTTCCGCTTCGGCTGCATCGAGCCGGACCTGAACCCCGCGACCTACCTCAAGGGCTCGCTGCACAAGCAGCGCCTGCGCGGGCACAATTTTAATAATTGCGAGCGGTACATGAAGCGGGTCTCCGACAGGCTGGAGGACCGCGGCGTGAACAGTATTTTTTCCTTCTACCGCCTCGGCCGCCTGGTGCACTACATCACGGACGGCTTTACCTTCGCGCACAACGCCAATTTCCCCGGAAGCCTGCATGAGCACTCGGTTTACGAGCACGCTCTGCACGAGTTCTTCCCCGGCTATCTCCGGCGCCAGGGCGAGAGCCTGCTTGAGCGGCGCGAGAGCGGCAGCGCCTTCGGCGTCATTGAGCGCGAGCACGCGCAATACATGCGCCAGCCGGCGAACATGCTGTGCGACTCGCATTTTGCCATACTTACCGCGCTGTCGGTGGTCGGCATTATCATGGACGGCCAGCCGCTGGGGTGATCAAGCAGAAAGCCCGGCTTCCCTGCGGGAGCCGGGCTTTTCTGCTCGAAAAAGGCCTCGCCGGAGTTCGCGGCGCGCACGCCGGAAAAATTCTTCTCGCGTAGCGAGCGTGCAAATTGTCCGCCAAAGGCGGACAGCCAGTGCGCAGAGCGGAGCGCAACCACTCAAAAAAGCGGCCTTTGGCCGCTTTTTTGACTCTCTCAAAGTCCGTATTTCCTATTGAACTTATCGACGCGTCCGCTGGTGTCAACAAGCTTCTGCTTGCCGGTGTAGAAGGGGTGGCACTTCGAGCAGATCTCAACGGTGATGTTCTGGCGGGTGCTGCCCGTCTCGATGATCTCGCCGCAGGCGCAGCGGATGGTCGTCTGCTTATAATCGGGATGGATTCCGGGTTTCATATTCTTTTCTCCTTAATTGTGAGCTGTCTTGAGTATGCCGACAGGCATGGTTACAAGACGCAAAGAGTATTTTAGCACAGCTTTTTTCGCTTTGCAAGTGCTTTTTCCTTTATTTTCAGGATTTTGGCGAAGGTTTTTTATTGCAATTTGACGGGAAGCTGGTATAATGGCAATACCGAATATTATCAAGACCCCTCCGGGGGGCCGCGCGCCGCCCGGACAGAACGCTTAGGGAGGGCCCGAAAACTATGTTTACAAGTATCAAACGCTCCGTCAACGTCCGCGTCGTCGCGGCAATCCTCTCCGTATTCCTGCTCAGCGCCGTCACCACCGTGAACGTCATCCGCATCGACCGCACCCAGGACGCCAACGTGCTCACCCACGCGCTGCTCGACCGCGCGCAGCGCGCCGAGGTCGCGCACTACAAGTGGTCCGCCAACCTCAGCAGCGCCCTGTACACCGGCTCGGAGTTCACCGGCAGCCGCGACTACACCGCCTGTGTCCTCGGCCAGTGGCTCTACGCCGACATGGAGCTGAGCGACAGCCAGGTCGAGCAGCTCCGCTCACAGATCGAGCCGCTGCACCGCCAGCTCCACGAGTCCGCCGGCGTTGTGCTCGCCCAGCTTGAGACCGACCCGGACGGCGCGCGGGAGTACTATCAGCAGACCATCCAGGGCAGCCTCACCAAGCTCGTCGGCCTGCTCGACCAGGTCATCGAGCGCGCCGAAACCCTCAGCGCCGAGCATGACAGCGAAATGAGCCGCATCATCACGCTCATGCACGTCATGTCCGTCGTGTTCCTTGTGCTGGCCATGGCCTGCATGATAAGCCTCGTGCTTTACATCATGCAGTGCGTCATCCGGCCCATACTCACCATCACGGAGCGGACCGTGCCCCTGCAGCGCGGCGAGCTTGAGCTGGACATCGGCTACTCGTCGAAAAACGAGCTGGGCACGCTGGCAAAGACGCTCGAGGGCTCCATCCACCGCATACACGAGTACGTTCTGGACATCAACCGCATCATGGGCGAGCTCTCCGGCGGCAACTTCGACGTGGGCACGGGGATGGACTACATAGGCGACTTCCGCTCTATCGAGGAGTCGCTGGGCACGTTCACGGCGGCGCTCTCGGGCGCGATGGAGAACATCGGCCAGACGGAAAAGCGCGTCGCCGGGCACGCCGAACAGCTGTCCAGCGGGGCCCAGGCGCTGGCGCAGGGCGCGACCGAGCAGGCCAGCGCCGTGCAG
>JAMPGF010000148.1 GCA_023664105.1 Butyricicoccus sp.
GGCGGCCGTGCCGCTGTTGTCGGCGGGGGCGGGGGCGGTGCTGTCCGACGGCGAGCCGCCGCAGGCCGCCAGGCTGAACATCAGCGCAAGCGCAAGAAGCAGAGATATTGTCTTTTTCATTTTTTGTCCTCCTTCGTCAAAATAGACAATTTTTTGTAGTGGTTATGTACATCCACTGTAAATTTTATTGTAAAACACCCTCGGCGAAATTAACAGGGGGCAAATCTGCTATTTTTTGAGATTTTCTGCGGTAATTGTGAAATTTATATGAAAAAATTTCACAATCTATGCTATACTTGTGTTCAACAATTCCCGGGAGGTGTTCCGCCATGCTCAAAAAAATGCTCTGCCTGCTTGCCGCGCTGGCGCTGCTTTGCGGCTGCGCCGGCCCATCCGGCGCGCCCGGCAGCGATTTCGCACCCGATGAGGAGCACCGCCTGGTGGTCTACACCTCCCACAAGCAGGAGGTCTGGCAGCCCATCGTCCGGGAGTTTGAGCAGCGCACGGGGATTTGGGTGGATGTCGTCTACGACGGCAGCAGCGGCCTGCTTGAGCGCATCGCCGCCGAAGCCAAGGCCCCGCAGGCCGATTTGATGTTCGGCGGCGGCGTGGAGAGCCTTGAGACGTACCGGGAATACTTCACGCCCTACGTCTGCGCCGACTCGGGCGAGCTTTTGGAGCAGTTCCGCTGCACCGACGGGCTTTGGACGCCCTTTTCCGCCCTGCCGGTGGTGCTCATCTACAACACCAAGCTCGTCTCTCCCGACCGGCTCACGCTCTGGAGCGACCTGCTCTCGCCCGAGCTGCGCGGCAGGATAGCCTTCACCGACCCGAATGTGTCCGGCTCGGCCTTCACCTCGCTGATGACCATGCTGTGCGCCCTGGGCGGGGACAGGGACGAAAACCTGCGCGCCTTCGCGGAAAATCTCGGCGGCGTGCAGCTGGACGGCTCCGGCTCGGTGCTCACGCGCGTGGCCGAAGGCAGCGCCGCCGTGGGCGTGACGCTGGAGGAGACGGCGCTCAAGCGCATCGCCGAGGGCGAGGACATCGCCATGGTCTACCCTGCCGACGGCACCAGCTGCGTGCCCGACGGCAGCGCCATCGTCAAGGGCGCGCCGCACGAGGAAAACGCGCGGCTTTTCATCGACTTCACCGTCAGCGCCGAGGTGCAGGGCCTGCTCTCCTCCGAATTCTGCCGCCGCCCGGTGCGCGCGGGTGTGGACAGCCCGCCGGACGTTCCCGCGCTGGACGGGCTGCCGGCGGCGGACTACGACCTCGCTCTGGCCGTCCGCGAGCGCGAGGCGGTTTTGATGAGCTGGGCATTTTATTTACAAGAGGATGAACCCGCGAACCCGTGAAAAATCAGGGCTTTTCACGGCAACGATACTGCGTCAATAATCGAGGAACAACATGAAAAAACGTCCCGCAATCTCATTTAAGGGGCGGCTTTTCGCCGCCTTTCTGCTGGCATCGCTGGTGCCGCTGCTTATCTGCTCGGCGATGCTGCTGCAAATCTTCCGCCTGCGCATGACCGAGGACGACGCCGCAGACGCGGACGAGCGGCTGGGCAGCATCTCCGCCGCGCTTGACTCCGCCTGCAGCAGCTTTGGCTCCGCGCGCGAGGCGATAGGGCTCGACAACCTCATCCTCTCCGCACTCTCCGGCGGCGAGGCCGAGGACACGCGCGTCTACACAAGACTTTTCGAGCACACCGGCCAGACGCGCGGCTTCGCCCGCTTCGACCTCTACGACGCCGGCGGGCAGCGCCGCTATTCCACACGCAGCGGCGGGCTTGACGACGAGCTTCCCACGGCCTGGGGGATTTTAGGCAAGGCGGTGGGGAGCGATGAGCTCGTCTTTCTCGCCTGCGACGGCTCGGACGACCCCCTGCTTCAGGGCGCGGCGGCGCTCTACCTCCCCGACGGGAATACGGCGGGCTATCTGGTCATAAGCCTGTACCAATCCGATTTTTACACCCTGCTCGAGGGCAAATACGGCGCGCAGTGCACGCTTTTGCTGCTCGACCCCTACTGGCGCGGCGTGTACTGCACTCAGCCCGCGCTGGGGCAGGCGCTCGCCGGGGAGCTGAGAAGCCGCCTGCTCGCCGGGCAGAGCCTCGACGGGGCTCAGGGGGATTTTCTATACAGCGTCGCGCTCCATGAGCAGACGGGGCTGTACCTCGTTTTGCAGCGGGCGCAGGTGTTCAACCGCGAGACCGTTGCGCTGCTGTACACGGTCAGCCTTTCCTGCGCGCTGGCCGGGGTGCTGGTGAGCGTGCTGCTGTCGCTGAGCCTGAGCCGGCAGATGTTCCGGCCCATCGGGCAGCTGCGCGCCGGCATCCGCGAGGTCGAGCGCGGCAACCTCGACATCTCGCTGACGCTCTCGCGCCGCGACGAGCTCGGCGAGCTGTCCCGGCACTTCAACAGCATGGTCGCCGCGCTCAAGCACAACCAGCAGCAGCTTCTGGAGAACCAGCGCGAGCTGAACCAGGCGCAGATACGTATGCTCCAGGCTCAGCTCAACCCGCATTTCCTGTGCAACACGCTGGACACCATGAAGTGGATAAGCAAAATAAACAAGGTGCCGCAGGTCGCGCTAATGTCCACGGATCTGGCCGACATCCTGCGCTTTTGCATCTCGCCCGAGGAGTTTGTGCCGCTGGGGAGGGAAATGGAGATTTTGCAGCGCTACATCGAGATCCAGCGCATCCGGCTCTCCGGCGCGGTGAGCTTCTCCGCCGAACTGCCGGAGGAGCTGGCCGGCTGCCTCGTGCCGAAGATGATTTTGCAGCCTGTCGTGGAAAACGCCATCCTCCACGGGCTCGACGGCGTCGAAAACGGCGAGGTGGACATACGCGCGGACGCCGCCCCGAAGGGGCTGCTCATTGTCGTGTCCGACAACGGGCACGGCCTGCCGCCTGAAATGGAGGGGCGGTACAGGGAGAATTTCCCATCCGGCGTCCCCGGTCATTTGGGGCTGTACAACGTGGACACAATTCTGCTAAAATACTACGGTGAGGACTACGGTCTCGAGCTGAGGAACCGACCCGGGGGCGGGGCCGAGGTGACGGCGGCGCTTCCGGCGCGAGGAAAGGAGCGGGGCGAGTGATAAGGGTGCTTGTTGTCGAGGACGAGGAGCTGATACGGCGGGGCATTGTGCTGACCGTGGACTGGGCCGCGCTGGGCTGCGTGGTGGCCGGGGAGGCCGCCAACGGCGAGGAGGGGCTTGAGCAGGCGGCAAGGCTTGAGCCTGAGCTGATAATTACTGACGTGAAGATGCCGAAGATGGACGGAATCGAGATGCTGCGCCGCCTGCGCGAGAGCGGGAGCACGGCGCAGGTGATAATCCTCACGGCCTACGACACCTTCCAGTACGCGCAAAGCGCGCTGCGGCTGGGCGCGGCGGACTATCTGGTGAAGCCCTTCCGCGACGGGGAGCTGGAGCAGGCCATCACGAGGCTGCGCACGCGGCTGGACGGGTCCGGCGAGCAGGAGACGGGGCCGGAGCCGCCGCCCCTGCCGGAGGTGAAAAACGGCGCGGGCAGCAAGTACGTCGCCGAGGCGATGAGCTACATAGGGCAGCATTACAACGACCCCGGCATCAGCGTCGGCAACGTGGCACAGTATCTGGGCTTGAGCGAGGGGCATTTGAGCCATTTGTTCAGGAAGGAGACAGACTGCACGCTTCTGGCCTATCTCACCCGCTGCCGGATAAGGAAGGCAACGGAGCTGCTGCGCGACTGCCGGGCGAGGGTTTACGAGGTCGCCGAGCAGGTGGGGTATCGGGATATTGCGTACTTCTCGGCGACGTTTAAGAAGCTGATGGGGATGTCGCCGTCGGAGTATCAGGACAGGTGTCGGTAGCGGAGAGTTTCACTCTCCGGAGCAACCTCGCAGCGCAGGTATTTCGCGCCTGCGGGCGCGACTTACTTTTGTCACCAGCGACAAAAGTAAGCAAAAACGCCGCTCAGAGAGGGGGCTTCCGAATGCCCCCTCTCCGAGACCTCTCCCCCACCGGCCAAGGGGGGCTGCGGCCCCCCGTTGGATTCCCCCGGAGTGCGCGTCCGGGTGCCAGCGTCGATTTTGGGAGTTCGTGCGTGGGGAAAATGTGAAATTTTCCGCTCGTTTCCGGGCGGGCGTCCCCCCGGGGGTTATCCAAAAGGGGGCCGATGCCCCCTTTTGGCCGTCGCGGAAAGGGGGAGGTCTCGGAGGGGGAAAACCCCTTCGGAAGGGTTTTCCCCCTCTGAGCGCGCCTTTGCCTACTTTCCCCGCG
>JAMPGF010000149.1 GCA_023664105.1 Butyricicoccus sp.
CCCGCCCTGCCGTCTGCGCCACACCAAAACCTACCGTACTGGCAGGTGGGTGCCCTGCCGGAGTTTCACGCTCCCTTCTTCCGCTGGCGGCCGAAGCCGGGCGGGAGGTCTGCAATCCCTTCACAGGACATCGGGCTCCCGATCGATGGTTAGTAGGATTAAATATATGGCGCATCAAATCGCACAGGGCAGGCTGCCGCTCCTTGCGCGGCGCTCCAAAGCATCCCGCAGCTCCCGACGGTCACTCGTCGAGACGGATGTCGTATAACTCCTCAAGGCGGTTGGCGAACATCTCGCTGACGGCGGCAAGCTCCTCCTCGTCCTCGACGACGTCGAGATATTCTTCGCCGTCCTCATCACCCACGCGCATGATGACAAGCTCCGCGTCCTCCTCCAGCTGTTTGGCGGGATCTTCCTCGAACGGCACGACAGCCAGATAATGCTCGTCGTTGTAATCCGCCGCGTCGATCACTTCAAACCGGAACTCCTCGCCGTCCTCGTCGGTCAGCGTCAAAATGTCCTGCTCGTAGCTTTCAAGCGCTTCGTTTTCCGCCACACCGTACACCCCCTTGCTTTCCATGCTTCTATTGTACTCCATTCCCCCGTGCGCCGTCAAGAGAAATTTTTGCCGAATCGGCGGCCATTTGCGCGTCGGCTCTGGCATTTTTCCGCCCCGTGGTGTACAATATAGTCAAACCGCCTGATGACAACAAAATTGCTTCGGGGCGAGCCGGGCAGGGTCCGCCGCGGATCCCGAGGGAGCGTTGTTTTTTCAAGCCGGTTCAACTCTATGGTGCGAGGTGCTTTCTCCATGAAAAAAACGCTGTTCCTCGTGATCCTGCTGTGCTGTGCCGTGATGCTGCCGGCCTGCGGCAGCGCTTCGGCTCCGGACAGCCCCGCCTCGTCGAGGCCTGCCGCCGAAACGGACGAAAGACAGCTCGCCGCCCCCGCCGCCGGGGACTGTGTCGTCACGCTCACGACCTCCCTGGGGGACATCTCCTTCGTATTGTTCCCGGAATACGCGCCGATGGCCGTGGAAAATTTTACACGCCTTGCCGAGAGCGGCTTTTACAACGGCCTGCCGTTCCACCGCGTCATGCCGGGCTTTCTCATCCAAACGGGGGCCGGCGCCGACGGCGATGTGACGGCATGGGGCGGCGATGCGTTCCCGATCGAGCTTGCGGACATGCTTCACCACTACTCGGGAGCCGTCGCGATGGCTTTCCGTGAGGGCGACGGGAACCGCAGCCAATTCTATATCGTCCAAACGCCTGCGGATTCCGTCGGCGACAGGGACGCCGAAGCCCTTGCCGACGCCGGGATGCGCGAGGGGGCGGTGAGCAGCTATCGGGCTGTCGGCGGAGCGCCCGCCCTCGACGGCACCGACACGGTTTTCGGGCAGGTGTACGCCGGGATGGAGGTTGTCGACGCGATCGCCGCTCAAGACGACGGCGAACCCGTGACGGTCCTCTCGGCGTCTGTCTCCGTCTATGCCGGATAAGGCTCTGTGAGCCGGGAGGTATTTTATTGTATGAAACGCGTCCTTCGTTTTTTGTTCTCCAAGACCTTTCTGTTTGCGCTGATGATCATTGTGCAGGTCACATTTTTTGCATTTCTCATCATCTACTTTTCCGACGCCGGGACGGTTCTATATACGGTCATCACGCTCATCAGCCTGCTGATCCTGGTCGCCGTCGTTGAGCACGACGACATCAACCCCGCCTATCGCTTGATGTGGGTGGTCATCGTCATCGGCCTGCCTGTCACGGGTACGATTTTCTATTTGTGGTGGGGCAGCCGATCCGTTCAGCAAAAAAACAGTGAAAAATTCTCCGCCATCGAACGTGCCGCCCGCACCGCGCTGGTGCAGGACGACGAAGCGCCCCGCGCCCTCACTGCCTCCGACCCGACGCTGCGCCGAAATGTGGACTATCTCGCCTCCTTCGCGGGCGCGCCGTTGTACGGGGGCACGAGAAGCGAGTATTTCCCGCTCGGAGAGCTGTTTTTTAAACGGCTCATACAGGAATTGAAAAAGGCGAAGCACTCGATCTACATGGAATATTTTATCATTGAAGAGGGCTGGATGTGGGGCGAAACGCTCGGCGTCCTCAAGGAAAAGGCGGCCGCGGGTGTCGACGTCCGCCTCATCTACGACGCCTTCGGTTCGATGTTCACGCTGCCGGACGGCTACGACGCACAGCTTCGGGCGGCAGGCATCAAGTGCCTTGTGTTCAACCCGATCCGCTTTTCCCTCCATGTCAGCGATTACAAGATGCTCAACCACCGCGACCACCGAAAGCTCACCGTCATTGACGGTGAGACGGGCTTCACGGGCGGGCTGAACATGGCCGACGAATATGTCAACCGCAAACTGCGCTTCGGGCAGTGGAAGGACACCGGGCTGATGCTCAAAGGCCCCGCCGTCTACTCGCTCACCGTCACGTTTTTGAAAATGTGGGACTACATCGCCGGCACACAGACAAAATACGCCGATTTCCCGTCCCCCGCGCCGCATCTTGCCGACGGCTGGGTACAGCCCTACTGCGATTCTCCGCTCGACGATGAAAATGTCTCGGAAAATGCCTATCTGAATGTGCTGCGCCGTGCCGAGCGCTATGTCTATATCACAACGCCCTATCTCATCATTGACCATGAGATGATGTCAACCCTCCGCTTGGCGGCCAAAAGCGGCGTCGATATCCGATTGCTGACCCCCGGCATTCCCGACAAAAAATACGTCTACGCGGTCACGCGCAGCTACTACAAGCCGCTGCTGGAAGCGGGTGTGCGCATTTTTGAATATACGCCGGGCTTTGTCCACGCGAAAATGTACGTGAGCGACGACAAGGAGGCCATCGTCGGCAGCGCCAACATGGATTACCGCAGCCTCTATCTGCATTTTGAAAACTGCTGCGCGTTTTACGGCGGGCACATGGTGCGCAATGTCCGCGACGATCTGGTCGATTCCTTCGCGAAAAGCCGCGAGGTCACGCTCGACGATGTCCGGCATGTCTCCCTGCCGAATTTCCTGCTGGTGCTCCTCCTGCGGCTTTTCTCGCCGCTGATGTAGCCGCGCCATCGCTGAAAACGCCTGCGGAAAAGTCCCTTTTACCTTTCATGTCATACAGATGAAAGAATCTTCGGCAGCTTCACCAAAAACCTTGCCGAGGGCAGCTTGATATAATAAAAATATGAAGAAACAGACAAATCGGGATTGAACAAAACCAATAAAGAAAGGGATATTCACTATGCAAAAAGAAAATAAAATGGAAGAAACAGAAATGTCGGTTTCAAAATTATTAGCTTTGACAGTTCTTCCAAGTGCAATAGCCACGGCCATTTATATTGTCGCAGGTTTCTTTCTGCAAGGTATTCCAGCAATAGCTTTGTTTCTTATGATTGCAATGCTTACAGTAATGCCATTCGAGATAATGGTTGTCTTATCAGCCAATAAAAAAGAGTATGGAACATATGGGTTTAGGATAGCTTTTTCAAACCATGAACAGATGGACTGGTGGAAAATATTTCTTTATGGATTAGTATTATTTAGCTTTGCAGGTATTATGACTGTAACCGTACAATCTCTGGAAAATTGGTTAATGAGTGGATTGTTTGATAAAGTGTTTGCCGCATTACCTACATATTTTGACTGGAACGATTTTGAACTGATGAAATCATTTCCAAAGGGAACACTAATTTTTACAAGTGCTATTTATCTTGCCCTAAATGGGTTTGTTTACCCAATCATAGAGGAAATTTATTTTAGGGGATATTTAACCAACAGACTTAATCGGTATGGGATGCTTACGCCGATTATTGTTGTGATTGTGTTCTCATTTTATCATTGGTGGTTACCATTCAACAATATATTTAGAATTTGCGCTTTTGGAGCAGCGGCATTGATAGCCTATAAAAAGAAAAATATTTTCATTTCGATAATTTTTCATTGTTTATGTAATTTGTTTTCATCTATAAGTTTTATAACTGCATTGCTAAATTAGAACGACAACTTCCAGTTTATCGGACAGTTGTCCATATCCGGCAGTTGTCTGTTTCGTCATTTCGACGAACAATTTTTATTGTAGGCTTTTATCAACATGAAAGGTAAAAGAGATGGGGAAAAGGGAGGAGCATCCAAAATCGACGTCCGCGCAGGATCCATTTTATGCGTTATGCGCAAGCGTCCCGCACCGAAAGGTGCGGGGCGCTGAGACTGTCGACAAAGTCGACAGTCTTCTAAGGGACACCAAACGCTTTGTGC
>JAMPGF010000014.1 GCA_023664105.1 Butyricicoccus sp.
AGAGCTATGAGCCATTTCCTACCCCTGTTGCACTTACATTGTATATTCAAGTACTGAATAACAAGGTTTTCCCTCCCTCGTTTCTGCGAAGCGCCGAAACCGTCTTTGCGCCGCTGTCGGCGCAAAGACAATTTCGGCGCTCCTCGGAACTGCGTTTTCACATTTTCCCGATGGCCCCCCGTAGATGTCGGGAAAATTTCCTGCGGCGCGCCAGAATCTAATCAAAAACCGTCCTGTTTTCAAGCTGTTCCGGCTATAGGGGGCTATCGGGTTTTTGTATTTTTTACTGAGCGAAAATTTGAGGCTCGTTTTGCATTTTCCCGATGGGGGTACGGTAATCAAAACTCCGCAAAACTGCCGCCGTTTGAGTGCATGTACGAGAAGAAATCCGCGGCGTCAGCCCTGTCCATCAGCGTGATATGGCAGACATTCTCGCTGCTGCGAGTGGACAGCAGAGCCACGCCCAGGGTGTACTGGTCGTCGGGTATAAGCCTTCCCTTAATGGCATTGGAGATTGCCTTCCAGCCTTTGTTGTCCTGGTCATAAACCTTACGGCGCGGGACATCCGAGTGCTCGTCTATCACTATGAGCGCCTGCTTGTAATACGGCAGGACGCTCCCGCCGTTCTCATACTCGTCCAGCAGACGGATCACAGTGTCAGATAACCAGGCCGGGGCAAGATACCGGCAGCTCGGCAGTCCGGGATAATCAGCATTTCTCTGAAATTACCGTCCTTATCTGTTATCGTGGCATTATCAAAGGTGATGCCATAGCGCCGGCAGCACTCCACAAGGGAGCCATCCAGATAGTTCTTATCCTCATCGGACAGGTCTTTCTTTTGCAGGGAATACCATACTGGATATCTTCTCCGCCAAAACAGAATCGTCATGGGTGACAAGGTCTTTCAGCCCCGCGTATGAGTCCAGCGACTTGCGCCGAATAGCCATAATGCATAAGTATTACTCTTTGCTTGATATTTGATTTTTATCGGTTCCCTTGAAATGAAGCCAATGCCATTATATAATGGACACAGCATAATAAATGGTGGTGATGAAATGCCCGCTTCGGAGCGATTGGTCAGATTTACTCTCGGCGGTATGGTCTTTGAGTATGATGAGGATAAAAACAGGAAAAATATAGAGAAGCATGGCATTTCATTCAAAAACGCGGCCCGCGTATTTTTCGATTATGACCGCATCGAGTTTTTTGATGATGAACACAACGTTGATGAAAACCGCTATGACACCATCGGCGACACTTCCGCCGGAAGCCTGGTTACCATAGGGAACCTAAAGGGAACAATAAGAAACATAGATGATATTCTGCTCGTTGTATATACCGACAGAATCATTGTTGAGGACAACGGAAAAAAGGTCGATGTGACGCGCCTTATCTCGGCGCGTCTGGCCACAAATTTTGAGAGGGGGATATATTATGGTAAATACAACTGATATGACGCCCGACAAGATGCGCGAGCTCGCTTTTACGGAGGACGAGCTGAAGGAATTGGAGCGTGCGCGCTCAATGCCAATCACCTTTGACGAGGACTGCCCGGAAACGACGCCCGAGCGTGCGCTCAAATTCAAAAGGGTAAATCCTTTACGTCATACCGCAAACTGAGTTGCATCCGGCGCTGTGTATCAGCGCCGGAACATTTTACTGTTCATATATCCCGTGTACCGCCGTTGTCATATCGAATACGCCCTCGGGCAGCTTCACGCGGCGGCTTGCTTTCTTGTTGATGATCTCATACAGCAGCTGGAGCATAAAGTTGTCCGTGTAGCGCGGCTCCAGCACCTCAAGCTCGCAGATATCCAGATACCGCCGCGCGGTGTCAGCCTCCTCGTTGAGCCTGTCAACTATGCCGCGGACAGTGTTCCGCTTGGCCTTCATCTGCGGCTCGTACTCAAAGATAATGAAGAAGCGGTGCCGAATTGCTTCACTGGCAACGCCCTCTCCGATCTCCTTGATGTTGTCCTCGATCATCGTGCGGCAGGACTCGTTTTCCTCTTTCTCCGCATAGCCTTTCATGCGCTCCACATAGTCGGAGGTATCCGCCGGCAGAGTCCGAACCTGGATCTCTATGCTGTTCGGCGCTATTTTCAGATATGAGGCATACGCCTCGATGATGGTCTGGCGGTCGTTCGCGGATTTCAGATAGATGTTCACCGGCAGCACCTCCAGGCTTTTAATAAACCTGTTATCCTTTGTAATGACCACGCCGCCGATGATGTTTTTCACAGGCAGCCATGGTGACTATTATTTTCGGCATCAGCGAAAGCGGCAGAAGGGCGATGCACAGGTACATGACCGAAACGGCGAGCAAAACCGTTTCAATCACGTTTCTTATCTCAAACAGGCCAAGTACACGGCCCGCGTCTGTAAAATTGCTCGGGATATGGTAAGCCTCATAATAGATGTATAAGGCGCCGCTTTCCGAGAGCGTTTCATAGATAGCCCGTACCAAGGTCTTTGCTTCATCGTCAAAGCCCAGCTCGTCCATCACGGTCTCGGGATTGAGAGCCTTAAACTGCACTTTCAGTGTGACGTCCTCAGCTCCGCGGATAAGCTCAAAGATGTTGTGCTCCAGCTTAACCTTGCAAAGTTGTCGGATATTCTCGGCTGTCATTACGTTGAGATCCTGTTGGGCTACTTTGGTGTCCTCTCCATAATGTCGAGCAGGGGAGGAATCAACCGTGTGAGCTTTACTGTTTTCCTGATCTCGTACTCGGTTACGCCGAAAAATTCCGCCGCAAGAGCGCGTGCTTTGTACCTTTGGCGAGAATCGCCAAAGGTTTCAAACGATGCTCCCCGTTGTACATTTAAGAATAATTGTGAGTATTTTCCCTGTGCTTTTACCTTGAATATATTCTATTTTGGCGAAAAGCTGTTGTGACCGTATGTACCCTGAATTTCTCTATCCCTTGCTTTTTTCAAAGTTCGGAAACCCTTGAAAATATTGACCTGTACCCTAAATTTCTCTTGACACATGGATAATGCAAAAATGGGTACATTTCAGTCCGCATCTGCCTGTCCTATAAACCTGTAAAATATCTTCACCTTCTGCATTTTTCTGCGCTTGCCTTGCTCATCCCCGACATACTCGCCCTGCCCGACCTCTATCAGGTCAATAAACTTCCGCAAAAGCGGCTTCGTCAGTACAGTTATTTCATCCAAGTCGTTTAGCAGATCGAAGAATTTCTGGTAAGAATCAATGTCAACCGTACTTGGCTCAAGCCTCTGCCGCAGCAGTTTTATCGACGATTCAACAGATGACAGCTCCGAGTCATACTCAGCCGACAGCTTCTCATACATTGCCTCTGGCACACGGCTGAACGCGTAATCCTCATATAACCTTTTCAATAGCGCGGATAAATCCTGTGACCTCCGCTCCAGCTTCTCAATCGACTGTATCAGTCCTGAGTTTTGCTGCTGCTGGCGCTGTTCTTCCCCGCGCCTGAGCTCATCAACAATCGACTCCTTGTCCTCATCAGACAGGGACAGCCGCCCTCGCAGCTCCTGTAAAACCACGTTGTAAAGGAAGTCATACGAGATAAAATGGTTGCTGCACTCCTTGGCGCCATAGGACTTGTAGCCCCCACAGCACAGATTGTACATTACTCCCTTCTTGCGGCTCGGCGCCGTTGTCATGGTCCTGCCGCAGTCCGGGCATCTTGCAATACCCGAAAAAACATTCTCGAACCCCTTATTCGGTGAACATCGTCTGGCAACTACCCTTTTTCTTACCGCCTGGAATATATCCTCTGAGATTATCGGCTCATGGGTATTTTTTACAACGACCCATTCATCAGGGCTTTTTTGCTGCGTCATTTTGCTTTTGAATGACACCTTAACTGTCTTGCCCTGGGATGTGTGGCCAAGATACACGGTGTCGCGCAGCATCTTGCACAAGCCGGATGAGGTCCATTCCCTGCGTTCGGAGTAATTGTCAATGTTGAGATATGGCCTGTTCATGCACCGGTACATCGAGGGAGTAGGGACTTTTTTCCCGTTCAGGTACCGTGCGATTTCGCTTGGCGGATGTCCATTTGCTGCCATCCGGAATATCTCCTGCACAACGAGCGATGCCTGATAGTCAACTACAAGATGGTTCTTGTTTTGCGGATCTTTTTGGTACCCATACGGTGCAAAGTTCCCGATAAATTCCCCGTTCTCCATCTTGCTTTTGAAGGATGTTCGGATTTTGCAGCTGATATCACGCGCGTACATCTCGTGCATCGCCATCATAAGCGGGGCCGTCATGGCAAGCCCGCTCGTCAAATTGAGCGAGTCATAGCCGTCGATGACCGAGATATACCGCACGCCGTGCGCCGGGAAATACTCATCCAGCAGATCCGAGGTCCGCGCGCTGTTCCGCCCCAGACGGCTCAGGTCCTTTGTGATCACACAGTTTACCTTACCGGCTTCAATGTCCTCCACCATGCGCTTGAACGCAGGGCGTTCGTAGTTTGTGCCGGAGAACCCGTCATCGACATACTCGTCAACTACATGCAGATCATGTGTTTTTGCGTAATCCCGCAGGATTCCCCGCTGCGTCGTAATGCTGGAGCTTTCTCCTGTTCCCTCGTCGTCTCTTGACAGCCTGATATACAAAGCTGTTTTGAAAAACTTTTTTTCCTGTCGTGCCCTCATTTGCCGTCCTCCTTTGCAGAGGCCACAACAGCTTTTTCGCTGGAATAACTGTACTGTACATTATCGGATTCGTCAAGCCCTGACATTTTTTTCATCTGCTCTGACATGTACTGTTTAACTATTTCTTCAATACTCTTATTCCCTGTGAAGTATCTTTCGACAATCAGAAGCTCATTTCCCGAACAATATGTACGCTGGTTGGACTTGTCCATGTAGTTTTCCCCCGTCCAGTATATGCGCTATATACGCTGATTTCTGCATGAAAATGCTCCTCGAGGCAAAAGCCTCAAGGAGCATCCCGTTCAATCTCGGCAGTATGAATTATAACACGAGGCAACAGGAGAAATTAAGAGCCTGCATGATTGAATTATGCGAGAAATACCGTAGATAAAGCGTAGATGTAAGCAAAGATTTTAAGGAAGCACTAAATAAATCCCCGTACACATCTCACCGGCATATATTCCGCCTGTTTTCGCCCCAAAATCTTGCCATATACCAGGAAATGCTCAGCCAGCACCCGCCGGGTAAGCAGCAGGCTACAGGCGGTGTAATCCACATTGGGCATAAGCTTCCGCCAGAGAGGCAATTTCATCAAGCTCCTGCGGTGTGTTGGCGTTGGCCAGAAATTGCGCCGGGCCGGCATAGTCCCAGGCGGACCATTCAACAATGTTCAGGAGGCGTTTCACGGGTGCACCTGAACCTGTGATGAGCGGCAGAATGGCTGTATGAAGAGCAGAATCATATACGCCAATCAGCGGTTCCAATATGCCGGAATGGCGCAGGACGGTCACGTTCCCCGCATGGGCGCGGCAGAGCTTCGCCAGAGCGGAGCAGGGGATCAGCGGCGTGTCTACGCTCAGGACCAGACAGTGCGGCGCTTCTGCTGCGCGGAGGCAGGAATACAGTCCGCCCAAAGGTCCGCGGTGCGGCAGTTCGTCCGAAATCGTCCGGGTTCCCGGCAGCTGAGGACAGTTTTCGCCGGAAAGCAGGATGTCCCGGATGCCCAGCGCCTGCAGCTTTTCTATCTGCCAGGCCAGCAGAGTTTTTCCGGAGAGGCTCAGAGCGGCCTTGCTCATGCCCATCCTTCGAGACATTCCCCCGGCCAATACTATGCCGCTCAAATGCGGCATACGGTCCCTATGCTTTCTGCGGGCATCCAGGTCAGCCTTGGCCGAGGCCAGCGCTTCCTCTGATACCATAGCTCCTGATGCCAGCACACTGGCAGCCAGCTTTCCCGGCGCGCTTAGCGGCGGGTATGCCGTCAAGGATGCGATTAGCATCGCAATGCACTTTTCCAATGGAATCGGGCGGAGATCCTCCAGATCCAGGCCCAGGATACGCCCCTGTCCGGCATCCCACAGGAAATTCCGCAGATTTCCCTCCGCCGGCAGAAGACCGCAGAGCCGCTGGCATTGCCGCAGCCACTCACACAGGGCAATCCAGGGCGCTGGGGACGGGCCGGTGTGTTCCTGCAGCTCCAGGACTCCCAGCAGCGTGGGGTAAGGGCTGTACTCTGTGACAAGCCGGCCCGGCCCGGAGAAAAGAAGGGCGGGATGTGGCAGCGTCTCTCCCAATGCCTGATAGGCTGCGGCCTCCCGGATTCTATCCTCATCACAGGAAAAGTGTTTCTCCACAGCGGCCCTGCCCTGCCAAATCGTGGGATAGACCTGGTTTCGCCTGCTGAAAAACGCTATCATACCACGACCAGCCGTACAATGTCGGTGACTTGCCGCTTGCTGTTGGGATCTCCGAATACAATCAGCCGCGCAGAGCCGTCCTCCACCGCCAGATACACCCCATCAGCTTCAGATACCTCATCCGCCGTCACCACGGCAGAGTATTCGTCTGCCGCTATCGCCGTGACCTGGGTCGATACCGCGACGCGGCAGGCGGCGAGCAGCTCGGAAAGCAGGAGCCCCTGAGCGTCCACATCTTTTTCCTCCCCCTTGCCGTTGACGAGCGTCCCCCGGACCGTGCGCAGCTCCAGCTCGGATAAAAAGACTGATACGCTTCCCTGGGCTGTCTCTATTTGGAGAGTGCCCGCCGGGACCCTGACGCGAGTGTTCAAATGCACGGCGGCCAGGATGACGGTCAGGATTATCAGCGCGGTAAATGACAGCGCTACTGTTCGTTTCTTATTCATATGGCAGCTTCTTCCTTTCTTTGATTATCCTGTTGAATCCTGACGCCTATGACAGGCTCAAGCCTTTCCGCCACCCTATCTCCCAGCAGGCCGCACATTGCGCCGGAAACAGCTGAAACGCAGAGATAGAGGAGCAGGACGATGCCTCGCAGACGGAACACGATCAGATTCGCGGCCAGCGAGGCGCAGGCTGCGGCCATGGCATTTGCCAGGACGATTTGTTCCCTGCGGGGGAGCGGCGTGTTCCGGGCAAACAGAAACAGCAGGTCGATGACAATGCCGGGGGCGATATAGCCGATTGGGGAAAGAGCCCCCATGCTGCCGACCATCCCAAACCCAAGCGCCAGAATGCTCTGGACCGCGCCCATAATCGTGCCGCAGAACATATGGGGCGTCATCGCCGCGGCAATGACAAGGAACATGAGGGAAAAGCTGGTCCCAATGCCGCCGGGGATGTGCAGGGCATCTGTGATCAGGTTAGCAAATGGTGCAATGATGCGCTTTGAAAACAGGCCGAGATCACAGCACAGCGCCAAAAAAACCATGGTTCGAAGTCTATAGGATTTCATAGAGGGGTCTCCTTTCAGAAACGGAAAACCGGAAGCCTCAAAAGACTTCCGGTTTTCCGCGTTAAGAAAGAGAAAAGGGAGTGTTGGAATTTTTACAGGCAGAATCGCTCCTGTCTTACGCGGCATCTCCTTTTCAAACGCGGAAGGCCATCCCGTTTCCAGGATGACCCGGGCCCGACCGCCATAGTTTCCTTTAGGCGGAAAGGCTCGGAGAAGTCATTTGACGGTGAAATTGTCAAAGCTATACCAGTCTTGTATTTTGTCTCTCCGGGGATTTTCTCAGCGAATTATATCCAGCAGCAGCTTCTGTCCGGCCCCGCGCTGCTTCGCCCGTTCGTAGACGGTAGCCGCGCAGCTGACATCATGCGCGCCCATACCCATGTGGGTGGAAACGATAATCTCATCCTCCCGCTCGCGTCCGGGAATTTTCCCGGACAGCAGCTCCGTCATATCGCCGAAGACATCCTCCTCCCGGAGCGCGCCTCCCGGATTCAGGCGGGGGCTGCGGAGGATATGGGCATCCGGCCCGCGGAAGCCCAGGAACCATTTATCCGCAGCTTTTCCAATCATTGGATCCAGGTCCCGGAAGCCCTCTATGCCTATGACAGTCATGCCGGGGCGCAGCATATCCCATGTGACCAAAGGGGCTTGCGCCCCGGAGGCCATCAGGATCAAATCACTGCCCTCCACCGCGCCGGCAGGGGAATCGCACAAAATCGTTTCTGCCTGTCCGTCAAGGGACTGGCGGACCTGCTCCATAGGCGTCCTGCTGCGGCTGAAAAGCCGAATCTGCCTCAGAGAGGGAAACTGCGTGAGGAATCCGCGTATTCCAGCCCTTGCCTGCGCGCCGCAGCCGATCACCGCGAGGACCTGCGGCATGGGGCGAGCAAGATATTTCGCCTGGATAACCCCGTGCCCGCCGGCGGTCCGCATGGCGGTGATGTTTGTGGCACCGACAAGCGCCACAGGGGAGCCGCTCCGGGTATCGCTGAGAATCACAAGGTTACCGTGGCTGAAGGGATATCCCGGCAGCGGCGCGCCGTATGTGTCTATCCATTTCACGCCGGCATAGCCCCGGTGGTGCAGTATCGCCGGCATAGAATGGAAGTTATTCCTTTGCCCCGGATCGGCATACATCAGCGCCATCTCGCCCACGGTGACATCTCCGAGGCCGATATGAAGGAACGTATCCTCCGCAGCCGCGATGGCGTCGCCAGCCGTCAGGAGCGAGAGTACATCCTGCTCGTTCAGGAACAGCAGCTCTTCCCGGATTTCCACAAACAAACCTCCCGAACAGCGCCGTGATCAGACCGCAGCCATGATATCGGAAACGGACATCCCGGCAGAGAAGCCCAAATTCTCCAGCGTCCGGCCCTCGGCAATGTAATCGCGCTGCGTGAGGATTCCGGCTACCCTGACGAATGCCTCCAGCGTAGGCATGCTCAGCCCGAGGCGGGCGGCAAAGGACAGCAGAATCGCAGCGCCGCAGGAGCAGTCCTCTGTCAGATAGCGGTGGTCAATACAATCGGGGCCAGCCAGCGTCCTGAACACGCTGATCTCCGGGTGCCGGTCCGGGTGGGTGACCTTCTCATACATACCCAGCGGATTGGCGTGCTCTTCAAAGCCCAGCGCCTCAATCACAGCCATCCGCTCATCCCGTATCAGGCCGCCCACGCGGATGCCTGCCTGTGTAAAGCCGTGCTGGAATAGGATAAAGTCCTCGCCCATGCTCTCAATTTTGGAAGCGGAAAGGACAGTGGTGCCAATGTGCATGACGACATTGTTGGCGTTGAGCGCGCCTTCAAACACATTTCGATTGGCCTTGAACTCCCAGACCCCCTCCAGTGCCTGTATAACTTTTCCGGTATCAGAGGCAGGCAGCGAGGCGATGCGCTTGGGTTTCAGCGGCATACCAACAGTGACCTCCGCCTCCCCGGTCAGGCGGCACGGACACAGATTTCCCTCCTGCTCGGTGACTGTCACGTCGGCGAAGACGCCCATCTCCCTGAAAACACGGTGGAACACGAAAGCGCCCAGGTTGCCCGGAACGATCAGAATATGCTGGCCGTCCCGCAGATAGGGGGCGATAGTCCGGGCTACCTCCTCGTGGCGGGGGGACATCACGTGGACCGCGATCAGCTCCGCATCGGGAATGGCTTCCTCCACGCATGTCGTGATCTTGGCAACCTTTCCAATGCCCCGGACCTTTCCCCGGAGCTGTATGCCGTCCTGAGCCTCCACATTGGCCAGCCGGGAGGCGAATTTTTCCCCATCGAACAGCGTGACCTCGAAGCCCTTCATGGAATAGATTGCGGCGGCGGCATGGCCGGTGGAGCCCGCTCCGACTACGGTGATTTTTTTGATCATAATGACACAACCTCTTTTCTGGCTTATAGTTTAAGATAATAAAAGTCTACCCGCTTTGCGCAGTTGCGTCAAATCGCTTTTTTTGTTGGTCGAAAGCAAAAAAATCCATTGGACAACGCAATGGCTGCCCCCTATAATATTGTACTATGAAGCTATTATGGCTATCATGCTATTTTATGGCAGAATGGCATCGAAAACAGAGGGCCGGATTCCCTGCCTGTTTTGCCATCACCCAGCCGGCGACCTGCTTCCGGCCCCGAAAAGCTATCAATTTTTTAGGAGGTCTTGATGTCACTATGAAAAGGATACTTGCCGGATTGCTGACAATAGCTATGATTTTGGGCTTGACCGCCTGCGGAGGAAAAAGCGGGGACAATAACACCTCTTACCCTACGCCGGAGGCCCCGGTCACCATTAAGTGGGGGCTGTCCGTTTCCCCCTCAAACCAAGCGTACATCAACGCGCAGATCGTGGCAGATCACGTTATGGAGGCTACCGGCGGCGCTGTAAAGGTCGAGCTGTACCCCAACAGCCAGCTTGGCAACGAGGCCGCGATGTGGGAGGGAATCCTCAGCGGAACGATCGACATGGCCAATATCTCCACCGGCACTCTGTCGAGCACTATTCCGGATTTCGAGGCGTTCACGCTGCCCTTCGTCTTCGGCAACGCGGAGACATTCTGGAACGTGATGGCCCAGGAGGAGTTCCGTGAAAAGTTCTCAGAGCGGGCGGCGGAGAAAAACGTCGTGTTCGTCGGCATCTCCTCCATGTTCACCAGGGGCATCGCCACCAAGGCGCCTGTCACGCTGCCCTCCGATTTAAGCGGCAAGAAGCTGCGCATCATGTCCGGGCATACATATTCCGATATGTTCAGCTCCTGGGGAGCAGGAACGGTCATCATGGGCTTTAACGAGGTGTACACGGCGCTGCAGCAGGACGTGGTCGACGGCCTGTGCGTGGACGTGGGCGGCGCTGTCGATCAGAAGTTTTTTGAACAGGCGCCCTATTTTGTGGACACGTTCCACTCCTTCCACTGTTCTCCCGGAGTGATGCGCTCCAATCTCTGGAACAGTCTCAGCCCCGAGCAGCAGCAGGCGTTCGTGGACGGCTACAAGCTGGTCGCGGAGAAAGGCGTGGATACCTACTACGACGAGCTGGAGGCCTCAACCAGGCAGGCCGAGGATATGGGCGTGACCTTCACCTACCTGACGCCGGAGCAGAAGCAGGAATGGATCGATGCTGTTTCCTGGATGTATGAGGATTACGAGTATATCGACAGCGATTTCCTGTCCTGGTTCATCAGCTTCATCGACGCCAACAAGGTAGAGTCCCGCGGGTGACACCCGAAGCGGATCGCTCTGAAACTATACAGAATAAAGGGTGCTGAGGGATGAAATTACTGAAAAGAGCGTATGATATCCTGACAAAGTTCGAGGAGGTCATGTGCAGCATCGCTTTTCTGCTTCTGGCAATAGGGATCGTCTGCGACATCATCTCCCGCAAGATCACCGGCAACAGCATCTCCTGGCTGGAGGAGAGCTCCCGTATGATCTTCATATCCATCACGATGATCACTGCCAGCGTCGCGGTCACGACGGACGAGCATCCCCGCATGAACGCGGTGCTGACAGCAATCGGCGCAAAGCGGAGCAGCTATCTGATCGTGTTCACGGATATGCTCTGCGCGGTGTTCTTCCTGTTCATGCTGCGCTATGCGTTCCAGTCCGCGGTCAATATGTATACCTTCGGAACGGCTTACACCACCATCCCCTTCAAGGTCTGGCACACCTACATCTTCTTCCCGCTGTCCTTCGCGGGGCTGTCCGTCCGGCATATCGTCCGGGCTATCATCGGTGTGCAGAAAATCAGGCTGGGCGAGGTTATCGAGAGGGGTGAGGAACAGTGATTGTTATTGCGTTGTTTTTCATACTCCTGCTGCTGGGTGTGCCGATCGCGTTCATGATTCTGATGGCGGCTACGGCAGGTGTCGCCGTGTACACGACAACGCCCCTGCTGATTGTCATTCAATCTGTCTATTCCACGCTCAACAGCTTCGTCCTTCTGGCAGTACCGCTGTTTGTCGTGGCGGGGACGCTGGCCTCCAGCGGGAAAACCTCCGAATACCTGATCGATGTTATGAACATCTTCTTTGGCTGGTTCAGCGGGGGGCCGGTTGTGGCGGCCATCGCGGCGTGCGCGTTCTTCGCGGCGATCAGCGGCTCCGCCGTAGCGACGGTTGTGGCCATCGGCGGCGTGATGATTCCCGGCCTGATTAACAGCGGCTATTCCGAGCGGACCGCGGTGGGTGTCATCGGCGCGGGCGGCACCCTCGGTGTCCTGATCCCGCCCAGTACGCCTATGGTCGTATTCGCGGTGGCATTGGGCTGCTCCGTAGGCAAGCTGTTCACCGCGGGCTTTGTCCCCGGTATTATGCTGGCCGCGCTGTGGGCAATCTATTCCGTGATAGAGTGCCGCCGCAGCGGCTGCGGAAAGCCCGTGCGCTACCCCATGAAAGACGCCGTGCGAATCATCATCCGCGCTGTCCCGGCGATCCTTTTCCCGGTGATCGTCCTGGGTTCGATTTATGCCGGCTGGGCAACGCCTACGGAGTCCGCGGCGATTTCCGTAATCTATGTGCTGCTCATCGAGCTGTTCGTCTACCGCAGCCTGAAGTTCACGGAGATTCCGCGCAGGGTGTTCAAGGGGCTGGTCCTGGCCAGCACGGCCACCTTTATGATGGGGGCCAGCGGCGTGCTTACATGGCTGATTACCTATGTGAATCTGCCGAATATCCTGAGCCAGTGGATCATTGCCAGCATCAGCTCCAAGGAGCTGTTCCTTCTGGCGATTGTGATTTTCCTGCTGATTGCCGGTATGTTCGTCGGCTTGCAGTCCCTGGTGGTGGTGATTTGCCCCATCCTTCTGCCCTCGCTGCTGTATTACGATATTGATTTGATCCATTTTGGCATCATCTGCGTCATGATGGCGCAAATCGGATTTCTGACGCCGCCGTTCGGGACGAATCTGTTTGTCACGATGTCCGTATCCGGGCGGTCCTTCGGAAATGTCGTTAAGGCTACCTTGCCATATACGCTGCTGCTGTTGGCAATGGCGCTTCTTATTACGTATTGCCCGGAAATCTGCCTGTGGCTCCCAAATGCGCTGGGGATGAAATAAGTATCCCTGGTTCGGGGACGCTTCAGGGCAGCGTCAAGACGCCGGATTGGGATGGAAGATCTCAATTCGGCGTCTTATCTTTAGCAGGCTCAATATTTTTTCTTGAAAAGGTGAAATTATGAAGATTGAACATCTCTACTATCTGAAGGAGATCGCCCGCTGCAAATCGATCTCCGCCGCTGCGAAACGGCTGTATATTGGGCAGACCACGCTCAGCGCTATCATCAAGTCGCTGGAGGAGGAGATCGGCGTTCCCATCTTCCGGCGGATCTCCAGCGGCGTGCTGCTTACGACAGAGGGCAAGCGGATAATGGAGCTGTCGGAGGAGATTCTGGAGAAATACAGCGAGATGATCACATCCTTCCGCGACGGAGATGCCCTGGTCAGACGGATCCACTTCCTGGTCGACACGACCATGTGCCGTTATTTTTCTGTCCACCTGACCATGATGCTCCAGGAAGCCGATGAGCAGTCATGTATCGTGTTCCACGAAACGGACCGGCGGAAGCTGCTGCCGCTGCTGCTCGACGGCGTCGCCAATATCGGAGTGACGTCAATGGATTCGTCTGTTGAAATCGGCGGGTTCCAGGAGCAGGCGGAGAGAAACGGCGTGGAGACCGTCTGCCTGGGCGACGACAAGTTCTATCTCTGCGTCCGTACGCAGCATGAAAGGTTCGGCCACCGCACCAGCGTGGATGTAAACGAGCTGCTGGAAGAGCGCTTCGCCGCGCCGCAGCATTATTCCTCCGTACCGAACGGGACTGTCTTCAGCGAGGTGTTCAGAAAGCTGAACTGTGTGGCGGTATTCCCGACGCCGGAGCTTGTCAAGGAAGCGGTGGCGGAGAGCAATATGTTCACAATCCTCTCCGGCAGGGCGCTGGTAAACGACCCGTATATCCTCATGGGCACGCTGGTGGCGATCCCGTTGACGGGCTTCTCCGTCCCCAACAGCACAGGGATCTATATGTTCAGCCGGAAGCGGTCAACGCTCAATTATTTTGAGAAGATCGTGTACGACACGCTGATTGATTACCGCGGGAATATATTGGCCCCAGCGGCGCATGACGAGCCATATCCGCCAATAACCTCGTTCAAGTGGAGGTAAGCCCTGGCGGAATCTGGGAAAAAATACGGCGGGGCATGGGGATTCCCCCATACCCCGCCGTGCCGCGTTCCCGCCGGGCTGATAAAGTGCGTTCAGTTTCTCACAGGGTCAGCAGCCGGCCCATCTCCGGCATTTTGGCGCCTACGCCGGCGTAGCGCAGAGAGGCCCAGATGCTGGCCTGGTTGCTGGTGACAACAGGCAGGCCGAAGTCCTCCTCCATGTACTTGATCACGTCGATGCAGTCCAGGCCGGTGCAGCTGACGAAGATGCCGTCGGCTCCGGTCACATCCAGTTTTTTCACCTGCTGGTAGACGAATTCGGGCGACAGCGTCGGGATGTACACCCGGCCGGGATTCATGTCCACGATGGTGGTGACAGCCACGCCGTTCTTCTCCAGGAACAGCTTTTCCGCCTCGTTGGTGTCATCAGGATAGGGAGTGATCACCGCCAGGCGGTTCAGCCCCAGGGCCTGGAACGCCTCCAGGATGGCGGTGCTCGTTGTCAGGCCCTTGGTCCCGGCCACATCCTCGATGATCTTGACGCACTCCTTGTCAAAGGTGGGCCCGCCGATCAGGCTGCCGGAGGTGCAGGCAAAAATGATGACATCCTGCTTATCGCGGGGATCATAGTAGCGCTTGCAGCCGTCCGCCAGTCCGCTGGCCATCATCTTCAGGTTCTCCGGAGTGGGGCCTGTGCCGGGCTTGCCCCAGGGGATATGCATGGTGCTTATACCTACTCCCGGAGGAACGCGGTGATTGAAGTCATTTTCCACAGTGATTGCCGGTCCGGGGCAGATGGCCCCTATTTTCGCGCGCCAGTTCTTCATAAATAATACACCCTTTCTGTTTCCGTGTTTTTTGCGTGTTTTGAGTTCTGTATTTTACAGTATAGCATTTGTACCGCGTGAAAGGCCAATCGTTTTTTCTGGTAGCGCTCATAAGGAAAACGGGCTCCCCGGGAGTATTGGGCCGGAGGAGCGATTTTTAACGGCTTTTTGACAGAAAAAACGGGGAAAAATTCGATGACTTAAGCGGATTTTTGAATAGTCTGTTGTTTTTTTGGTAGCCGAAAGCACAATTCGCCATTGGACACCCTAAAGTCGGTAGATTATAATTGACCCATCACAGCACAGTTTCCTTAAAACTTTAGAACGACATAAGGAGTGAAGCGTATGGGTTTCAGTCAGCACAAACTTACTACCAACTATACACAAATCCTTGCGGAGTACATCAAAAAAACGAAGTATGAAGACCTCCCGCCAGAGGTCGTGGAGCGGGCAAAGCTCATTACCGCGCAGGTAATCGGCGTGTCGCTGGCTGCGAAAAACATGGACGAGACGAAAAAAGCCGTCGAGCTGGCGAAGCAGTCCAACACCGGCAGCGGCGGGGAGGCCACCGCGTGGGTGGACGGCTCCAAGCTCAGCCTGGAGAATGCCTGTATGCTCAACGGCACGCTGGCCGATATGCTCGATTGGGAGGACTGCTCCTACACAGGGCATCCCTCCTGCGGAATCGTCCCGGTGGCCTGGAGCGTAGCGGAGAGCCTGAAGTGCTCAGGCAAGGACTTCCTTACCGCGGTCGTGGTGGCTTACGAGGTTTACCAGCGCATCGCCATGGCGGTGCAGCCGACTCTGGAAGAGCGTTCCAGCCGAGGCTGGGGCCTGACCAGCTGGCAGCTGTTCGGCTCGCTGATCCCGGCTGTGAAGCTGATGGGCCATGAGCCTCTGGAAATCAACAAGGCCCTGAGCATGGCTACCACCTGTGCGCCTATCCCCACGAACCTGCACGAGTACACTAAATCTGATATTTACCACTTTGAACACGGCTTCCGCAATCAGGTGGCGATCACTCTGGCCCGCTGCTCCAGGCTGGGCGTGGAGAATCTTGAGGATGCTTTCGATGATTCTGGCGCCTTCGGCACCCTTATGACGCCGGATAATTACGACCCGAGCTGGTATACAAGGGAGCTGGGCGAGCGCTACATGATCATGGAAACGCTGCTCAAGCACTGGCCCGCCAATATGTGGGTCCAGACGCCGGTGGAGCTCACCTACAACATCGTCACCAAGAACGGCATCGCCGCCGATGACATCGAGGAGATCGTGGTCAAGCCCGGCACGGACCGCAGGATGGATCCTGTGGGAGACGGATTCGATTCCATCACCCACGCCCAGTTCAACATTCCGTTCGTATTGGCCGCCATGCTCTATAACCGGACGCCCGGAGCTGCCTGGTATACTCCGGAGAACATGAAGGACGAGAAGGTCATCGCCCTGGCCCGCCGTGTAAAGCCAAGCGACGAGCCGCTGGATACTCCTACTAACGGCTTCATGCTGTTCCAGCGCGGGGACTATCCCACGAAGACCGTGACTGTGAAGACGAAGGATGGCCGTTCCTTTACGGAAAGCATGAGCTGCCATCCGGGCCACCCGGCCAACATGATGGATCGGGAGGAAATATCCGCCCGCTTCCGGATCCAGGCCGCCCCTGTGCTGGACAGGGATACCATTGAAAAGGCTCTGGACGCGCTGATGAACCTGGAGTCCTGCGAGGATATTTCCACCCTTGATTGGATGTTGCACTGAGCGGCACTACGACTATTACGAAAAACGGAGGTCTTTGATATGCATTATAGCTGGCATAAGATTGAGACGAATTACACAAATGTCCTCAGTGAATATACGGAGAAAACGAGATTCGAGGATATCCCGCCGGAGGTCATAGAGCGGGCGAAGATGATCATGCTCCAAACTGTCGGCGTCTCGCTGGCGGCGAAGGATGTACCCGGAACGAAAAAGGCCACTGCAATGGCCCTGGCTGCCAATGGCGGCGCCGGCGGCACGGCTACCGGCTGGGTCAGCGGCGACAGGCTCTCTCCCGCCAACGCCGCGTTCCTCGCCGGCGCGCTCTCCGATATGCTGGACTGGGAGGACACCTCCTGGACCGGGCATCCGTCCTGCGGTATCGTGCCCTGCGCCTGGGTCATGGCGGAGCATCTGAAAAAGAGCGGCAAGGATCTGCTGACCGCCATAGTCCTCGGTTACGAGGTCTATCAGCGCATCGCCTGCGCCGTACAGCCCTCGCTTGATTTCCAGGCGGTGCACGGCTGGGGTTTGACCAGCTGGCAGATTTTTGGCTGCATTATCCCGGCGGTGAAGCTGATGGGCCTGGATGCCGATGCCATCAACAAGTCCATCGGCCTGGGCACTGCGTGCAGCACCCTGCCAACCTGCCTGCATGAGTTCACCATGTCGGATTTCTACCACTATGAGCATGGTCTGCGCGCCAGGGACGGCATCGTGATTGCCGAGCTGGTGCAAAAGGGAGTCCACAACCTCATGGACGGGCTGGACGATCCTGCGGCCTACGCCAATCTGATGACGGACAATTACGAGCCGTCCTGGTACACCAGGGAGCTGGGCGAAACCTGGCTGACCATGACTACGCTGCTCAAGCACTGGCCCGCGAATATGTGGGTTCAGACGCCAACCGAGCTGGCCTACAGGATTGTCACCGAAAACGGCCTGAAGGCGGAGGATATCAAGGAGATTGTCATTGATCCGCCCAGGATGAGCCGGATGGACCAGCCGCCGGAGGGAGGCTTCAAGTCCCTTACCCACGCGCAGTTCAGCATCCCCTATGTCATCTCCGCCATGCTGCACTCCTCCACTCCCGGCGCCAACTGGTACAGCAAAGAGATGCTGAGCAATCCGGATGTCATCGCGTTTGCCAGGCGGGTCGTCCCCGGCAATTCCCCGCCGGATCCCCGCGGCCTGGGCTTCAAGCTCTTCCGGGAGGGCTCCTTCCTGATGAAGACCATGACCGTCACCACCTTCGACGGGCGTGTCTTCACCCAGTCCATGGACTGCCACCCCGGTCATCCGGCCAACATGATGACCCGCGAGGAATTCGTGGACCGCTTCCGGATCCAGGCCTCCCCGGTCCTCAGCGGAGAGAAGCTGGAGCGGGCTATTGATGCGCTGTGCAACATTGAAGCCTGTGAGGATATCTCCACACTCAGCGAATTCCTGTACTAAGCCATTGCCGGCAGGAGGACTACATGAACAAAATCGCAATCGTAGGCTTCGGCGGCGCGGGTTACCACGCCGCCGCCGAGGCGCGAAAAAGAGATGCGTCGGCACAAATTGATGTTTATGCCGACGTGGACATCGGGCCGTACAATCCAATGCTGACCACCTACTATGTGAAGGGCTCGATCGGCTACGATGCCATGTTCCCTTTTGGCTCTCTGGAGGACATAGCCAAGCGGCTGGACCTGAACTTCTACGGCAGCAAGCCGGTGGCAGGACTGACCGCAGCCTCCCGAACGCTTCGCTTCTCAGACGGGAGCGAGGCCGCCTATGACAACATCCTGATAAGCACGGGCGCTTCCGCCCTGATGCCGCCTATTCCCGGCATTGAGCTGCCGGGCGTGATGAAGATGCGCACGGCAGCTGACGCGGCGGCACTGAAGGGGGCGCTGGATGCCGGGAAAATCAGGGACGCTCTGGTAATCGGCGCGTCCTGGGTGGGCATCAAGGTGGTCGAGGATCTGGTGGAGCGGGGCGTCTCCTGTACGCTGGTGGACGGCGCGAAGTGGATGTTCTGCGTGGCGGCTTTCGAGCAGACAGCCCAGCGAATCCACAAGGATCTGGAAAGCAAGGGCGTCTCACTGGCGTTCGAGCAAATGCTCTCCTCCATTGAGCAGGAACCGGACGGGCGGCTCACCGCCGTCATGCAAAACGGGAACCGTTTTACCGCGGATATGGTGGCGGTATGTATCGGCATCCGGCCCAACGTGGGCTTTCTGAAGGACAGCGGCCTGGAGCTCGGGCGCGCCGTCAGTGTGGATAAAGGAATGCGTACCAATGTTGAGGGAATCTATGCCGCGGGCGACTGCTGTGAGACATTCGAGAAGCAGTCCGGCGTACGCAAGCACGTGGGCGTATGGGCCAACGCTGGAAACCAGGGGATGGTTGCCGGCGCGAACATGACCGGCGGGAACATGGAGTTCGACGCCAATATTCTCGTGAACCTGGCCCACTACCTGCATTTCGATTTCATCAGCATTGGCGATATCACCACCTGCAAGCCGGACGACGAAACCTACGAGTACGAGGATGAGCGATACTACATCCGGGCCGTGCGGAAAGGCGCGGCGATCAAATGCGTGAACGTAATCGGATCGGCGGAGAGCAACGGCATCCTGAAAAACACATTTTTGAAAGCGCTCTCCTGCCAGCCGGGACAAATGGACGTGGCTTCCGCGTGCAAGCTGAAGGAAAAGGGATTCCCGGATCGGTTTATTGATTTCATGGGAGGTAAGAAACTTGACTGAACTGGAGAAAAAAATCAAAGCCAAGATCCCCGGCGAGGATACGGGCATCGAGGTAAAGCGTTCGCTGTGCGCGATCTGCAGCCCCGGCCATCACTGCGGCCTGGACTGCTATGTGAAGGACGGCAAGGTCCTGAAGGTGGAGGGGACGAAGGAGCATCCCTATAACAAGGGCTACATCTGCGCGAAAGGCGCCAACAACCGCGATTATATCTATCGCAGCGACCGCATCAAAACCCCCCTCCGCCGGGTAGGCGAGCGCGGAGAAGGCAAGTTCGAGCCGATCACCTGGGAAGAAGCCTATGCGGAGATCGACCGCAATTTGAAGAAGGTGAAGGAGGAATACAGCCCCCACGCCGTGGCTTTCTTCACCGGCTACTGCAAATGGTACCGTCCTATCCTTCACCGTCTCGCGTACGCTTTCGGCTCCGTCAACTACGGCAGCGACGACAGCACCTGCAACCAGGCCGGTGTGCTGGCCGGCATGGTGACCGCCGGCGCCGGCGGCGGTCCGGATTTCCTGCGTACGAACACCTTCCTGGGCTGGGCATACTGCGGCTACTATTCCAACCATCTTTCGGTCCAGAAGGTGCAGGCGCTCAAGGCCCGGGGCGGCAAGGTCATTATCGTGGACTCCCGGATTACGCCCGCCGCCAAGAATCTGGCGGACATCTTCCTGCATATCAACGCCGGCACCGACGGCGCGCTAGCAGCCTGCATGGCCAACCTGATTATACAAAACGGCTGGGCCGATATGGACTACGTCAACGAGTATACATATGGCTTCAAAGAGTATGCCGAGTATGTCAGACAGTATGATTTGGAGACCACCAGCAGGATCACCGGGCTCGACCCGGCGGATATTCAGGAGGCTACCAGAATCTTTGCGACAAACGGTCCCGCCTGCATCAACCAGTCTACCTCCACGCTGGTCCACTATACCAACGGTTTCCAGACCTTCAGGGCAATCCTGTGCCTGTCAGCCCTGACAGGCAACTATGACCGCGCCGGCGGCAATATCCCCAATCCCATGACGTATTTGCACAAGCCCGCCGGCTTCACGACCCGGGAAAAGGAATTCTATTCCTCCATCCGGCCCACTGATGAGCGCCGGATCGCCGAGGGGAAGTTCCCCATCTGGGATAAGTATTATGACGAATTCCAGGCAATGGACCTGGCCCGCCAAATCAAGACTGGCGTCCCCTACCCTGTCCGTGCGATCGTGGGCCTCGGTATGAACGTCAAGATGTTCCCCGAAACGGATAAGCTCCTGGAGGCCATCAAAACGCTGGACTTCTTCGTGGACAGCGATTTGTTCATGACGCAGACTGCCAGGTATGCCGACATTGTCCTGCCCTCCTGCTCCTCGCTGGAGCGCGGCGAGCTGAAGGCCTACCAGGGCGGCTACCTGACCTTCACCAAGCCGGTCATTCCGCCTTTGTACGACTCCAAGCCGGATGTGGACTGGATGTGCGAGCTGGCGCGCTACATGAATCTTGGAGATGAAATGCTCAACGCCGGATATGAGGCCTGCATGGACTGGATCATCGACGGATGCGGGCTGACGGTGGCGGATCTGAAGGCCAGCGACCTGCCGGTCAAGGTGCCCATCGCCAAGCCAGTCACTCCGGGAGAGTACATCAATCACTGCAAGACACCGTCCGGGAAGTTTGAGTTCTACTCCCAGCGGGTAGACGAGTTCCGAAGCAGCTATGGCCTTGACCCGCTCCCCGTCTACCGTCCGCCCCTGAGCGACGAGGACAGCGAGGAAATGCGGCGGGACTATCCCTTCCAGCTCTCCACCGGGACCAGGATCGGAACGGCCATCCACTCCCGGCTTCATGAGTCGCCCTGGGCGCGGAGCATCCGTCCCGAGCCCCTGTGCGAGATCCACTTTGACGACGCGAAAAGGCTGGGGATCCAGGATAGGGACCCGGTGGTACTGTACAGCGCCAAGGGGGAGATCCATGTCAAAGCGAAGCTGACCAGCAAGGTCAAGCCCGGTCATTTGCAGATGCTGCACGGTTATACGGAGGCAAACGTCAATCTGTTGGTCTCTTCCGAGCATCTTGACCCCTATACCGGCTTCCCCGGATTCAAGGGGCTTCGTTGCAGCATCCGAAAAGCGTAAGGAGGAATTGGAGCATGAAATACGTACTTGCGTTCGATCCCGATAAATGCAGCGCCTGTTCCGCCTGCGTGATTGCCTGCATGGATCAGAACGACATTGATGTCCAGGCCGGGGAGGTCGCTTACCGCAAGACCTTTGACACGGAATTCAAGACGGAGGACGGCTACTACTGCGCCTATATCTCCTCTGCCTGTATGCACTGCGCGGACGCGCCCTGCATCAAGGCATGTCCCGTGGGATGCATCAAGAAGGATCCGGATACCGGATTCACGGTTTACGACAATACCAACTGCATCGGATGCAAAAGCTGCGCCCTGGCATGCCCCTTCGGCGCGCCCCGCTTCCGTAAAAGCGATGGGAAGATGGTGAAATGCGACGGGTGCTATATGCGGGTGAAAAACGGTATGCAGCCCGCCTGTGTCCGCGCATGTTCGTTCAGCGCGCTGCAATGCCTCACGGAAGATGAGTTCGAATCGCAGGAGGGCCTGCGGGCGCTGCACCGCATTGCAAAGAGTGTAGACGTCTGAGCGACGGCACACATAAAAAAAGAAATAGGAGGAAGGAACATGGCTAACGAAACAAAAAGGGGTATCGTCCGAAGTAAAGCGTACTATATCAATGCTGTGATCGGCGTGGTGCTGATGTTCGGGATTGGATTACTCCCGCCATTAGAGCCGATCACGGAAATGGGAATGAAGGTGCTGGGCATCTTTATTGGCATGGTCTATCTGTTCTCGGCCTGTGATACCCACTGGCCCGCGCTGTTGGCTATCTGCGGATTATCCATCGTGGGTTACTGTTCTTTGGGCACGGCCGCAGCCGGGAGCCTGGGACATTCGGTCGTGTTCCAGAGCGCGACCGCCTATATCGTGGCCGGCGCGCTAAACTACTATGGCGTTACTGAGCACATCGCCCGCTGGATTCTCTCCCGGAAGGCGCTAAAGGGGCATCCGTACCTGTTCATATACGTCATCTACGCCTCGCTGATGCTCATTTGCATCTTCACCTCATCCCTGGCCATGATCATCCTGTACTGGGCAATTTTCGACGGCATCCTGAAGGTCCTGGACTACAAGAAGGGCGACAAGTTTGCCACCAGTACGATCGTCGGCATTGCGCTTGCCTTTGTGGTGGGCGGCGCCATCGCCCCTATCCGCAGCTGGCAGCTGACTCTGTTCAACCTGTGGGGCGATACTGTCTCTCCCCTGTCCCTGATGAAGTTCATGGCAGTCAGCTTTCCCGGCGCCTTTGCCAGCATGGCCCTCTACCTGCTCTATCAGGTCAAGATCCTGAAGGCGGACTTCAAGCCCATCCAGGAGTTTGATGTTACCTCCCTTGCCAATGCTGAGCAGATGGACAAACGCCAGCGCAAGCTGCTGTGGGTTGCAGTAGTTGTGTTCTTCTTCGTGTTCCTGAGCGCGCTCCTGCCCAAGAGCTTCCCCTTGTACGACCTGATCGCCAACAAGATCTCAGCCGCCGGCTTCTTCGCCCTGGGCGCGGCGTATGTTGCGATGGCTTCCGTCGACGGCAAGGAATCCCTCATCAAGTTCTCCGATGTGGCCGGGCATTGCATCCAGTGGCCCGTGCTGCTGATGATTGGCTCCACCATGGTCGTGGCATCCGCCATCACGAATGAGTCCACCGGCATCATGGAGTTCATCTCCCAGATGCTGGGCGGCGTGTTCGCGGGGAAGGGCTCCTGGTTTGTCCTGATTGTAGCCATGCTCATCACGACAATCCTGACCAACGCCGCCTCGAATATTGCAATCGGCACGGCGATGGTGCCCATCCTTGCCCCCTTCATCCAGTCCACCGGCTCCAACGCCATGGCGATAGGAATTATGCTCATCTGGCTGGTGAACATGGGCTTGATCCTGCCCGGCGCCTCCGCGCCCGTCGGCCTGATCCACGGCAACGAAGACCTTACCAACCGTGAGGCGTATGTTTACTCCTGCGTCGGTATGCTGGTGATACTGCTGGCAACGATCCCCCTGGCAATCATCGCAAATATCTGCTTCTGAGATAATCATTTTCACCGAGCCAAAGGTTTCTGAAGTCCAGTTTCACAACAGGCCTTCAGAAACCTTTTCTGGCATAATCACACAGATTTCTTTCCGGTCATAATTTCCTGTCACAACATCAAAAATCACCGTGTAAGTATCTAAAATATTGTTTGTTGTTTTGTACAAATATTCCAAAGTGTTTGGATATAGGAAAAATGCTCTTGACTATTGAAGCAAAATTGCTAAAATGAGGTTATCACTTGTCCGACAAGGCAATGGAAATCGGGAAATGGATCGTACATGATTATAAAGAATGCCAGCATCACCAGCCAAGTGGTGGATTACCTGAAAGAAAATATTGAGTCCGGTGCCTGGAAGGTGGGAGAGAAGATTCCTTCTGAGAACCAGATGGTCGCGGATCTTGGCGTGAGCCGCTCCAGCATCAGGACGGCAATTCAATATTTGATTGGTCTTGGCGTACTGAAAAGCTATCAGGGGAAAGGGACATTCCTCATTGAACGCCAGGTGGAGAATTGGGACGAAGCCCAGAACAAAATAACCTCTGCCGACTGTATGGACATCTACAAGGTTCTGGAATTCCGCCGGATTTTGGAGCCGGAGACCTGCCGTATGGCGGTGGAACACTACACGCCGGAAATTTTCGCAGACCTGCAATACTACCTGCAGCAGATGGAGAAAAGCCGCGGCAATCCTGCCAAATTTGTCCGTGCGGATATGCAGTTTCACGGCGTGATCTGCAAGGCATCGGGCAACGCTTTGCTGGAGAAAAGCCTCAACAAGGTTTTCATTGAGACGCGCAATAACCATGAACAAATGAATCTGCTTGTAGGCGATTATAACGGCATTTTATACCATACTCTCATATTGGAGGCATTTCGCAAGGGTGACGCCGAGGAGGCTTACCAGCGGATGCTGGAACATATTGAAATAACTATGCGGGAATTTCAGCAGGAAACTAACTGACATCAGTTCGAGGGTCAGAAGAGGACAGCTTTTGTTCTTCCGTTCGGAAAAACTTGTATGATGACTGTTAAGCTGTTCTGTTTTTTTAGGTGTTCGTGCATAAATTTATCTTTTAACTTGTATGATATATAACAAGTTGAAATAAACAAAATCAAGGGAGGAAAGACGATGTCAGTGAAAATCAGCGGAGTAAAAGTCATCTGCACTGCGCCGGAAGGAATCAACCTCGTAGTTGTCAAGGTCGAGACCAACCAGCCGGGGCTATATGGCCTGGGCTGCGCTACCTTCGCCTATCGGCACCTGACGGTCAAGCATCTGGTGGAGGAGTATCTGGAACCGCTTCTGCTGGGGAGAGATGCGGAAAATATCGAGGAGCTTTGGCAGCTGATGCACCAGAACGCCTACTGGCGCAATGGACCGATCGAAAATAACGCCATTTCCGGTGTGGACATGGCCTTGTGGGATATCAAGGGTAAAATGGCCAATATGCCCCTCTACCAGCTGTTCGGCGGAAAAGTACGGGAGGGCGTTCCGGTTTACCGCCACGTAGACGGGAAAGACATTGAGGAGATCTGCGACAACATTCATCGTTTCCAGGAGATGGGCATTACTCATCTGCGCTGCCAGTGCGGCGGCTACGGCGGCGCGCCCTACGGCAAGACACCCAGGACGGCTCCTATCGGCGCCCACGACGGGATGTATTTGGACTCCCGGCAGTACATTCGGGATACCGTCAAGCTCTTTGGGCAGATCCGTTCCCGGATTGGATACGATATGCAGCTCATCCATGATGTTCATGAGCGCATTGCCCCTATCGACGCCATTCGTCTGGCAAAGGAGCTTGAGCCATTTGACCTGTTCTACTTGGAGGAACCGGTGCCCTTGGAGCAGATAAATTGGCTGCGCAGCCTGCGTGAGCAAAGCAGCATCCCTATCGCCCACGGGGAGCTGTTCAACAACTCCAGGGAGTGGAAGGCCATCATTGCCGAGCAGCTCATCGACTACATCCGGGTCCACATCAGCCAAATCGGCGGAATCACCCCAGCCCGTAAGCTGCAGATCTTTGCCGAGCAGTTCGGTGTTCGTACCGCTTGGCATGGGCCGGGCGACATGTCTCCCCTGGCACACGCCGCCAACATACATATCGACCTTGCGGCCCAGAATTTTGGCGTTCAAGAGTGGTCCGGCATCGAGCCGCCCAACTTTGTGATCCAGGAGCTGAAGGGGCCCCACGGCGCGCTTTTGGATGTATTCCCCGGACTTCCTGAGTTTAAGGACGGGTATGTCTATGCCAACGACAAGCCGGGACTTGGCGTTGATCTTGATGAAAAGGAGGCGGCAAAGTATCCCTGTGAAAAGACGGTAACTACCTGGACCCAAACCCGCGGACGGGACGGCGCTCTGGTGACGCCGTGACAAAAAAGCAGAAAAGGAGAAATGCACATGAAGAAATCACCATTAACCCTCACCGCCGTCATGGCTGTGCTGGCGCTGCTGCTGTGCGGCTTCAGCGTCATTAAGGACCGTCAGCCGCCGGCCAGCCAGGACGGCACCATCACCCTGCGCATGGCTCAAACTTCCTCGGAAACGGGGGCCATCGGCCAGTCAAGGAGATGGGCGCGGACGCGGCCCCCATGTCCTGGTCAGACGCCTATCCCGCCCTCCAGCAGGGCGCGCTGGACGGGCAGGAGAACCCCTCCACCGTTATTCTCACCAACAACGTGGCCCAGGTCAACGACCAGCTGGCGGTGACTGAGCACGCTTACTCCACCGTATTCCTTGTTATGAGTCCCACCACCTGGGCGAATCTGGGCGAGGAGTATCAAGAAATCTTCACCCGTGTCATGGCAGAGTGCAGTGTCTCCGAGCGGGAGCTGAGCCGGCAGATGGACGCCGAGG
>JAMPGF010000150.1 GCA_023664105.1 Butyricicoccus sp.
GGCTCGGCGGCGGCGCTGCCGCCGCAGCCGGAGAGCAGGGCCAGGCACAGGGCCAGGGCGAGGGCAAGGATTCCGGTGTTTGGGTTTTTCATGTTTTTTCCTCCTAAAAAAATATTGTCCGTCTCCCTGAAGGAACGGACAATATCGCGGGAGGAAAAAAACCGCCCCGGTGATCATCCGCCTCCTTTTCAATGAGGAAGGCCGTACTGTTTCCGGTACGACCCCGTGCCGGCCCATAGCCGGCAGGCCAAGGCTCCGTAGATGCTTTCCGTAGGAGCGGTGGCTCGAAGACGCTTAGAGCATATCCCAAAATTATCCGCGCACATCTTGCTTGCATATTTTCCGCTGTGCAGCGTTGCTTTGACTTGAAAGGCACAAAGCCTTCCTGCGTCAAAGCGCCTTGCCCAGCGAAAAACCTTCTTCGCAAGCTGCACACGCCTAATTTCGGGATAAGCTCTTAATATATTTTGCCATAGCCGCGGGGAATTGTCAACGGTTTTCGAGTTTTTTTACGGCCGCGGGCGGGGGTATGAAAAGACTTAATATATGCTTCGGTTCATCGAGAACTCGGGGGTCATGCAGAAGTACAGGCTTTCAAAGCCGTAGCTCTGGTCGCACCAGGTCACGTCGATGTGGTAGAGGATGCCGTCGAGCGTCGCGGTCGTCCAGATGTGGTTGGGGGCCTGCGCCGTGGAGGCGTTGATGCCCTCGAGCTTGAGAAGTATGTTGTACGCCGCGGTGTAGCCCTCGCACACCGCGCTGCCCTTGAGCAGCGCGCCGTAGGCCGTGTGAGAGACGCGCTGGCTGTTGTAGTCGTACTCGCAGGTGTCGCACAGGTATTTGGCGTAAACGCGCGCGATCTCTATTTCGGTCATGCCATCGGTCACCGTGCCGTCGGCGTGGAAGCGGTCGTGCAGCTCGACGGCTTTTTCCAGCGCCGCGTCGCGGTCGCCGCCGTTGGGGTTGGAGAAGCTCAGCGTCATGCTGCCCTGACGGTCGTACTGGCAGCTGACGGAGGTGTAGCCCTGCTCAAGGTAGAGCTGGGAGGCCGTGATGTAGCTGTCAAGCAGACGGTTTATTTCCGCCGGGCGCGCGGCGTAGCTGTCCAGATTCAGCTTCAGCTCCGTCTGGCCGTTCCGGAAGAGCCAGCGGACGTTGGAGAGTATCGCCTGGTCGTCGTCCACGCTGTGGCTGGGGATGTACCGGCCCTGCTCAAACACAAGCTCGGGATAGCCTGTAACGGCGGGCTCGGAGCCGGGCCGGATGGGCTCGGGCTCAGAGGGGGCGGAGCCGTCCCAGCCGAGGGACACGCGCTTTTCCGGATAGACCACGCGCGTGAGCATCGCGGCGAGCTCGGCGCGGGTTATCTCGCTGTACGGCAGGAAGGAGCCGCTGTCGTCCGAGCCGGTGACCACGCCGGCGATGTACAGGGTGAGTATCTCTTCGGCGTAGGGCGTGGACGATCGCACGTCGGTTATGTAGCGCCCGCTGCCGTAACCGGCGTCGACGGCGTCATAGTTCAGCTCGCCCAGCTCATAGCCGGGCAGGACGCGGCTGAGGATGTACGCCGTCTCCG
This sequence comes from Butyricicoccus sp., assembly GCA_023664105.1. Lineage (GTDB taxonomy): Bacteria > Bacillota > Clostridia > Oscillospirales > Oscillospiraceae > JAMPGF01. The sequence continues at coordinate 1,577 of JAMPGF010000150.1, forward strand.
CGCGGGTGGCGGCGCGGCGCCAGGAGCCGTCAAAGCTGCCGTCTATCACGCCGGAGCTTTGGAGATAGGCGACGCAGGGGCCGTACCAGTCCCCGCCCGCGCCGTCAAAAAGCGCCGGGCCGAACGAGGGGGAGCCGAAATAGTAGGTGCTGTGGATGCGCGCGGCAAAGCTCACGGCCTCGGCCAGCGAGACGCTTGAGCCCGCGCCGAAGCCGGTCGCGGACTGGCCCTCGGTCAGGCCCAGCTCGTACAGGGAGGCCACGCTGCCGTAAAACCAGTCGCCCTGCTTCACGTCGGTGAAGTGCCCGTCATAGGCGCGGATGGGGGCGAAGGCGTCCATGCCGTAATTCAGGGCCCCGGCGTCGCCGCCCAGGCCCGCCAGGCCCGCGAGCAGAAGGCAGGCGGTCAGCAGCACGGTCAGGAGTTTTTTCTTCATGGGGATGGCCTCCTTGCTGTTGGAGTATTTTATAAAATCAATTATAACAGCCGCTCTGTGACTATTATAGCATATCCTGTCGAAGCGTGCAACAAAAACAGCCCCCCGACGAATCGGGGGGCTGTTGCTATGGTTCAGTTTGAGTTATTCACTCAGGGGGTTTGCGTTTTTGCGGGGGAATTAGTCATCGGGCTCGTCCACGATGTAGATGGCGGTAGCCTCGCCGCCGGTCTCGTTGAACACAACAGCAACCTTGTATCCAGTGTAGTCACTGGACAACAGAGCCTTAAGGGTGGTGCAGCCGCAATCGATCAGGTCGATAGGCTTGAGGCCCGCAACAGCGAGGTTTATGGCCTTGCCACCAGCGAATGTGAAGGTCGCGGTGGTGGTTTCGCCCGTAATGGCCGCTACAACGGTCGCATTGTAGATGTAACCAACCTTGTCGGACACAATGTATTTCTTCGTACCATCAGCGTCGGGATTGTTGATATCGCCCTTGGTGCTCACAGTTACAAAGCCCGTACCAGCTCCGTCAATGGCGTCGTCAGCGGCGTCGCCATCCTTATAGGTGATGGTCTGAGCATCGAGCTTGCCGTCCTTCCAGAAGTTGTAGGTAACTTCCTTGCCGGACTTGCTGTAGTCTTCGTTTGTGCCCAGATAGAGGTATATAACCTTGCCGTCCTCGCCACCGTTCTTGTCGTCGACAGTTACAGCCTTAACGTCGTCGTCTTCCGCGATGTACTCATCAACGTCAGTCTCGCCGTTCTTTCCGACAGGAACACTGCCGATGCCGGTGTAAGTGACGACGGACCAGCTGTCCTTGCCGTACTCTCCGCTGACATAGAAGAACACGGTCTTGGAATCCATCTTGGTGCTGCTGCCGAAGATGTTGTTATGGTTTCTGCTTATAAACTGACCTGCTTTCCCATCGGTGGCATCTACCTTGGTAAGGATAGCCTTGCCCTTATAGGTATCCAGCTTGTAGAGGCCGACAGCTTCGTTGTTCCCATCCTTGTTCAGTTCATTAGCATCGTCCGCATCCGTAACAGTCGTATTGTAGAAGTAGTTTTCAGCATCACTGGTTGCGGTGCCACCGCTGCCGTCAGCCTTGTTTGTTTTGTCGATGGCGACGATCTTGTGGCTGCCGTCGGCGTAGTAGATATCAGCCTGGAAAACGCCCTTGTCAGTCAGGTCGTCACCGCCGTTGTTCTTGTAGCCGAACGCGGCGACATAGACGTAATCGCTTGCAGCCGTAACATCGGCGATACCGATCACATAGCCGTGATTGTCGATGTAGAGGGTGTGATCCTTGCCGTCAACCATCTTGTTGGTGATGTTATTTTTGTCAGCAGCCTTGATGGTGTCGTCGTCCGCGGTTTTCTTGGCGGTGGAGTAGGTGGTGCCGTCGGCAACGAGGGTAACCTTGTCGCCCTTCCTGGTGACGCGGCTGACCTCGGTCTTGAGGACGGTGGCCGGGACTACGGTCTCGACGGCGCCATCCGCAGAATCAGAGGGCTTGCTGATGTTAATAAGGACATAATCGCCCTCGTCGAACTCGTCAGTGGTTTTGGTAAGAGCGGCGTTAACACTTGCGGCATCATCGGCGTCAACGAGTGTAAGCTCGATCTCGCGATCCTTCTTGTTGGTAGCCTCGTTGACGGTGTCGACCTTGGCGAGGTAGGTGTTGATGATGACGATCGTTATGGTGCTTTCATTGCCGTCATCGTTCCACTTTTGGTAGACATAGGTCTCGACGCCGTTGCCGGTATCGCCGATAACTGTGGACTCACCCTTGGTGTAGTTGGTGCTGATAGTACGATCAAGATCATCCTTGCCATCGTCGGTATCAATACCTGTCTCACCGTCTACATATACCGTCACCGCATTATCCACGGCCTTATCGATGGCGTCCTTGCCAAGCAGGCTGTAGATATCGCCATAGGTGACCTCGGTGGTGTAAACCTGCTTGAGGTTGGAATCAGCGCCGTAGTTGGCGGTGATGGCCTCTTTCCTGCCCTCGTTGATGTACCAGTAATGACCGGTCTCACGCTGGAAAGCGTCGGGGTCAGTGTTCTCTTCCTTCTTCAGCTTGAAGTCCTCCTGGAACTTTGCCTTTTTGTTGGCGTCAGCAGCATTGCCGAGGGCGGCGTTGCTGGTGTCGATGTAGTTGCCGAGCAGGGAGGAATAGCTGACCTTATTGGGGCC
>JAMPGF010000151.1 GCA_023664105.1 Butyricicoccus sp.
GCTTTTGGCGCTGCCGTCGTATGCCACCTTGAAGCCGTTCAGCATACGGTCGAAGATCTTCACGTCTCCGACGTTGCCGGAGTGATCCAGCACCTCGGCCTCCACGGTGTAGTCCGTGAAGTTCCTCACGGTTTTGAGGGCGATCGTCTGCGTCGAGTTGTTGAACGGGTAGCTCTGGGAGTTGCTGAGCGTGACCGTCTTTTCCTCGGTCGCCACCTGATCGGCTGTGAGCCCGCTCTGGATAATGAGCAGGGCCGCCGCGAGGTGCGCGTCTGAAATGCCGCCCTCCATGTTGTTGAAGTTCCCGGCGCTTTGCGGGGTGCCTTCCTGAATGACTTCCTCGGTGGTCTGGTCTTTTACTTCGTCGATCCACTTGGTACTTCTGTACATGCCTTGGTTCCTCCTTCCTTTAGGTTGTTACTTCATAGATCGGGATCGTGAGTTTCACGAGGACTCCCTGCCGACTCACCTTATCAATGACGCGCTGCTGGTAGGCTGCCACCTCTCCGCGCACGTCAATGAGGCGGGAGGCCGAGATCGTACACTCCATGGAGTCCAGCGTCGGGAACGTCGCTAAGATCACCAGCGTGTCGTCCTCGATCGTTTTCTTGTTAATGGTTCCGCGGTGCCACGTCGCGCCCACCTGAGCCTCTACGGCGTGGATCGAGCGGAGCCACTGGTTCCTCCGGTGCCCCATGAAGTCGTCTGAAAAATACGCCATGTGTGTGCCCTCCTTTCTCTTTATTCACCGCAGCGCCGTGTCCCGCACCTCACGAAGCTGTACGCCGCGCAGGTGAGGCCCGCCGCTGTAGCTGCCTTGTTGGTTATGACCGCGCCTTTTGTACCGGCTCCCCGTGTCCCACACTTTACGAAGCCATACGCTCCGCAGAGAAGCCCCGCGGCGGCTGTCACTTTTTTGGCTATGCCTGCGCCCACGGATAAAATGCGCGGATAGGTGCCGCAGGCGAGGGATCCGGCCCCTTTGTACCCGTAGCCGGTGGGTTCTGTCTCCAGAGTAGAGCCGATCGGGTTCTGGAGCACGCGCCCCAGCGTGCCGGGCCGTGGGTATGTCCCGCAGGTGATCGTCCCGGAGCTGATAAAGCCATAGGGCTGCGGATCTGTTTCCAGAGCCGCCTCAATGCCCTGCTTTACGACTGCGCCCAGCGTCCCCGGCCGCGGGTAGGATCCGGCCATTCTCTCGAAGTCGTACCGGATAGGCTCGGCCGATCCTCCGGCGGCGATCTCATTCTTTGCCGCTGCGCCCAGTGTCCCCGGCCGTGGGTATGTCCCGCAGGTGATCGTCCCGGAGCTGGTAAAGCCATAGAGGTGCAGCTTTTCCTCCGGCTCCGTCTCAATGCTGGGCTTTACCACGAAGCCCACTGTGGCGGTGCGCGGATAGGTACCGCACTTCCTGAACTCATACCGGTGCAGGCTGGAGTCCAGAGCATACTCGACGCCCGGATCCGGCCCCTGCTGCCAGAAATAGAAAACGCCCACTAAATGCGAGCGCACATTCTTGGCCGCTTTCACGGCCTCCACAAATTTGCCGTAGTTCTGGGCTGTTATGTGCGGGTTTGTGGTGAGCGCCACAAACGTGTACGGGGTGCCGTACATTTCGTACCACTCCATGAGGTAGCCCTCGCCGAAGTATGCGGAGATCAACTGCTCCACGGCCCACTTCGTCCCGCGCTTGCGTTTGATCTGCTGGGCGAGCTTTAGGGTGGCCCGCTTTTCCTCCAGACTCATGCCGGTGGAGTCGTACCAGTCCACGTCCAGCTCCCACGCCAGCTCGTCGCACTCGGCTTCGTTGAGGCTGTCTATGTTATCCCATACCCTGAGTGTTTTCAGCCGCTTGCTGGGCTCACCTATGAGCCGGTTCATGGCCTTGCTGAGAGCGATCGCCGCCTCGTCGTCCCGCATGAAGGCGGGCAGGAGGCGCACGAAGTCCAGTTCGGACACTTTCATGCCGCCCATATTCCACCTCCTTTCAGTCTTTTACAATGTGCTCCACTTTGATATTGCCGGAAAACTTCGCCACGGTGGTGCTCGGCAGCTCTTTGTATTCCGGCTTGGTGATGATAACGCGGGTGGCCCCGATCTGGTTCTCCGTCCAGTGCGGGCAGAGGATCAGCTTCCTGAGCTCGTCGGGGTTTATGTCCTGATCCAGAGTGGAGCCCTGCCAGTATATGTACCGGTTGATCGCCCCGTCCGGGCCCTCCACGTTTTTGACGACTTCGGACTCGTTGGCCTTGGTCGTGTAGTAGGTCAGCTCCACGTCGTAGGGCTCCACCTCCGGGGCTTCCACCTGCACAATGTCGGTGAGCGGCCTCACGTCGTCGGCAGAGCACACCCGCCTCACGCCCTCCAGCACGTCCTCGTCCGGCAGCTCGCCACCGGCGCATATAGGCACGATCTTGACGCGCCCGTACATATTCCGGGTGATCTCGATCCGCACTTCGCTGGCGGCCGCCAGAGAGCCGGAGAGGGCCAGCGTCAGCAGCTCGTCGTCATAGCTTGCCACATAGTCGGCACCGGCCACGGCCTCGGAGCCGCCCGGCAGGTACACCACCAGAGACTCCGGGATCAGGTTCGCGCCGCCTTGGAAGGCGTGCCCGGCGTAGGTTTTCAGCGTCCGCTTGATCCGCTCCGTTTCAGACTCCACCACCGCGTCCGTGACGATCGGGTTTGAAGATAGCGCCCAGTAGCGGTACGCCTTGGCCGGGCCTGCGGTGCTGAGCCGGTTCTCGGCTTCCCGGATCCTTTCCCGGTATGCTTCGTCGCCTTCCTGATCGCCGCCCTTTGCCGTCGGCTCCGTATTGCTTACATAGTCGATCAGGGCCACGTCCGACACGTCCACGATCTGCGAGAGCTCCCCGATCGGCGTGTCGTTATAATCTGCGCCGCCCTTTTCAGCGGTTGCCCCCACTTCGACGAATAGCTGCCCGGCGTATAAAACCACGGTCTTGTCCGTCAGGAAATAGTGGATAAAATCACCCGTCACCCGGAGCCCTGCCGGTATGATGATATTCTGTGCCATGGCCTCGTTCCCGCCGAAGCGCAGCGTGGTGGTGGCGAAGGTCGGAGCGAGCCGGGCAGTGTCCCGGTTTTCCCCCAGAGCGTCCAGCACGTCCCCGCGGGCATACCGGAGCATTTTCTGGCGGCAGGCGTCGTTCACGCTGTTATAGACGGCGACGATCACCTGAGCCAGAGCTTCGCCGAAGATCCGGCGCTCGTCGCCCGGATATAGGGGATCGCCGACGCCGTTCTCCAGATCTTCGAGTATTCCGTCCCGGATCGGGCCAGCTTCGGTGTCTATAAATTTGAGCTCGCTCATGCGTCCTCGTCCTCCTTTCTTTCAATGTCCACGGACGTGTAGAAGTTGCCGGGGTTGCCGGACTCCGGGCCGATCTGTATGTCGTTTACGGTGACGCGGGGCTCGAATGTCTCCAGCACCCACTCAGCGTCCGCGACGGCTTCGTCTGTGGCGTTTGGTTGGTCTATCAGGGCACCGTCCCGGCCCCTCACGCGGTCGTATGGCACCTCGCCGCGCACTATGCGCAGCAGATTGGAGGCGCACGTTTCGGGCTTCCCGTTTCCATGTGCTTTCATGTCCTCCCCTCCTTACACGAGCGTGACTTCGCTCAGATACACCCAACTGTTGATCCCGTCCGGGTGCCCCAGCAGTACCTTGTTCTGGCTTTCCTTGATCTGGCTCACCTTATGGCTGCGCTGCTTCACCCATGCCGGGATTGTCTGGCCGGTTGCGTATTTTGTCCCGGTGGGCTTCACATAGTCGCCCACCTTGATTGTCTTTTTTGTTGCTTTTTTGACGGCCGTGTTTGTCGTTTTCTTTTGGGCCTTGGTCGTCTTGGTCGCCTTTACTTTCAGCGCTGAGGTGTTCACCTTCACGCTGGTGGTGTCTGGATCATACTCTTTGAACTCGAAGGAGAGAGTCGCCAGACGTATGCGGCCGGAGTCGTCGGTCTTGACGCTGCCGACGGACACTTTCCTGAGCTGGAGCTTCGGCCCCAGTTGCTTGCCGCCCAGATAGAAATAATTCACTTTTGTGACAAGTGCCTTCCAGCTTTCGATCTCTGCCCGGACGTCCACGCCTGCCCCTGAGTGCAGCGTCGTGGTGAAGCTGAGCGGGAAAAGCTCGGTGCCCCTCTCGTTGGTGGTTTTCTTTTCCTCGGTGGAGGTGTTGTT
>JAMPGF010000152.1 GCA_023664105.1 Butyricicoccus sp.
CTCTTGAACGTGGCGGACGTGTCCGTCTGGAACTTGTAGGGCAGGGTGTCCGGCCAGTTGAACGAGGGCGGCGCCCCGTTGACCATGGGGATGCCGGAGACCTTCAGCCAGTCCTCGTTGTAGACGTCTATCACGCTGCTGTTGAACACGTCGTCGCTCCCCTCGAGCGTCACGCGCCCGAATGGCAGCAGCACGTCCATCTTGCCGTCCTTGCCTCCGATGGCGGTGTCCGGCCAGCCGGCTCCGAGCTCCTCTATCTCCAGATTGGCCTGCCGGGCGTATCCCGAGGGGACGGGAGCGGTCTTCGTGAGTTCCTCCGCGCGGTACATGAGGTACTGTCCTCCCGCGTATCCGGGGTCGTCGCATATGAGCGTGTCGCCCTGCTCGCGGAAGACCCATCGGAGGCAGCTGGAGATGCTGGATGCCACCTCGCCGTTGGTTCCTGGCTTCCACAGTCCCGCCTCCGTGTCGGTCGCGTCTTCCCTGTCCTGCAGCTTGATTGCCTCCTTGAAGATTCTCTCGGAGAAGCAGCATTGCAGGGCGGTGGGCGATTCCAGCGTCTCCTCTCCCCACTTGAAGCTGCCGTTCCGCGCCAGCTCGTTGTCGGGTACCAGCACGTGCTTGTACACGTCCCCGCACAGGCGTGCGAGGAACTCGCCCACGCTGACTATGCCGCTGTTGCCGCTGCTGAGATAGTCGTCCATCGCCATGGAAAGGCGGCTCTGCACCGGCAGTTCGAGTTCCCACGGGCCGCTCGTCCATTCCTGGCTGAAGGTCTGCGGGCACAGGTAGCCCTCCCATGCCGTCTTGTCGGAGCGGTCGAACTCGTCCTCGCGAGGATGCCGCACCAGCGTCACTCTCGTCTCGTCCGCCGCCGTGGGCATGAGCTCTCCCTGCAGGTTGATGTCGTCGGTGACGATTGTTATGTACCCCGTGCTGCCGCGTACGGGGGAGAGGATGTCGCTGTCGCTCTCCTCGTCCGTGACCATGGGGTCGGCCCCGCCTCGCAGGGTGACGGCCCCGTCCCCGTCGTATCCTTCCGCCGACGGGTATATGCGTATCTCGTAGCTGTTGCCTTCAAGGCTGACGAACGGTATGCGGTATGAACTCATTGCTTGCTTGTCCTTGACGTGGTCATCTCTCCCCTGCCCGAACGCCTGAGGTAGTTGTTCAGGCCGAGGTATATCTGCTCTCCGGAGACGTACGGGCTGCCCTGCGTCCCGCCCTCGCGCGGTTCCAGCTGCGAGGCCAGGGCCTGCTGCTGGGAGGCGTTCAGGACGATTTCCCCGGCGTTGGCCATGATGGGTACCGCGTCCCCGGTGAACGCTCCTCCCGTGACCGTGCCTCCGTCGGCGTAGGAGTTGGCGTTGATGCTCTTGATGGCCGCGATGGTGCTTATCATCGTTGCCGTTCCGGCGATGCCGGCGGCGATCCACGACCATACGTTCTTCTCGTTGGCGAGGGCGGCCGCGAACGACGAGGCGACGTTGGCGCACGCCTGCAGTATGAGGCCTGCCACCTGCGCTGCCGGGTCGTCCAGCTGCTGCATGGCCGCCCCCATCGTGCCGAAGGCGGTGCTGGTCTTGCCGAGGTTCTTGGCCATGGCCTGTATCTTGTCGTTGGTCTCGTCCAGCGGCTTCGTGGCCTTGGAGCCTCCCGGGATCAGCTCCAGGGGCTGTATCTCGTTGCGCATGCTCTCTCCGAGCATCATCATCTGCTCGTTTATCCTTGCTATGCTCTCCTCGTCCATGCCGAGGCGGAGGGCTATCGGCTGCGCGTCCATCCTGGCCTGTATGTCGGCCAGCATCCTGTCCGCCATCTCGGCGGTGGCGGAGTCGGTGGCCTGCGCCAGCTTCTCCTTCCACTGCCTCTGCATGGCCTCCAGCTGTTCCATGGACGTGGTCATGCTCATGGAGGGCGCGGATATCTGAGCGGTGTCGAACGTGGGGGCCTGCGCGCCACCTGCGCCACCTGCGCCGCCTCCCTTGGGCTTCATGTTCAGCGTCTCCAGATTCTCCCGCATCTTGTTGTAGGCCTGCGTCTGCGCCTGCCATGCCCTCGCGCGCAGCTGCGCCACCTCCTGAAGCTTCGTGTCGTCCATCTCGTTGAAGTTCATCAGGGCCTCGTACAGCTTCTTCTGCTCCTCGTCCGCCCATTCGAGGCGTGACGTCGTGCGCTCGCCGACAACGGTGCCGAACTGCGGATGGACGATGTTCGCCTTCAGTGTGACGGTCTTCGCGTACTTCCTCCTGAGTTCCTCGGCCATCTCTCCGGCCTTGTCCTGCGCGCCGCCTCCGGTCATGAAGAGCTTGTCGAGCACGTCGCTTCCGCCCTGGGCGTTGGCGAAGGAGGCGAGCAGCTTGCTGGCGGCGGTGTCCGCGAGAGCAGATTCCTGCTTGCTCAGCCCGGCAAGTTCTTTTTCCAGCTCCTTCAGGGCGGCTTTCTGTTCCTCGATGTTGCCTATGCCCGCCCTGATGTTGTACTTCAGCTCCGCCTGCATGGCCTCGTTCCTCGCCCTCAGGGGGGTGGCGAAGATGTCGAAGGTGCCCAGAGTGTCGAGCGCGTCGTACGCCTCCCTCGCCTTGCTTATGATGCCGTCCAGGCCGCCGAGGAAGCTCTGGAAGCTGCCCCTGGCGAGGCTCTCGAAGAACGAGTCCACGACGCGCGTGGTGGCCTGCATTGTGCGCCCGAACGCGTCGGTGAGCGTCTGGCTGCTGCCGATGAGCTTGTTCGCCCCGTCCATGGCGACCTTGATCGAGGCTGCGGCCGTGGCGAACTTGGCCATGCTGGCGATGCCGGAGCCGAGGGCCTTGTCCATGCCTCCCGTGCTCTTCTGCATCTCGTCCATGGACTTCCTCGCCCTGCCCATGCCCTGCTCCCACTGCTGCGTCTCCACGCGCATCCTCGCTATAACGTCCTTTGCCATCTGTGCGTACGTGTGTATGATTGTCCTACACATCGCGAGCATCGCGGCATCGGGTTAACAAAGGCGGCCCTGTCGGCGTGATTGCCGGCAGGGCCGATGGTCCTTGCTCATTCCTCCTCCGTGACGATGTCCTCCAGCGGCGGCAGCACGATGTGCCGGGTTGCCTCCTGCCATATCTCGAAGGCCTCCCGGAGTCCCGCCGCCCGTATGAAGCGGAGGGCGGCGTCCCGCGAGCGTTCCATGAATCGGAACTGTTCACGCTTGTTCACGAGGTCGGCCGTCTCCAGGTACGCCCAGTCTTCCGGGTCCTGCTCGAATATCCAGTCGTAGAGCTCCCCGTACTTGACGTTGCGCGGATAGCTGTCGAAGATGCGCGAGAGTCCGGCCAGCGTGACGAAGAGTTCCTGCCTCGGGCGGTCGTCCTCGCCCATGACGGCATGGACGGTGACCTCCTCGCCCACGTCGAGGAGCTTCAGGGTGTGTTCGTAACTCAGATCCGCGGCTTCGCAGATGTCCGTCAGCATGAACTCGGAACGGTCGCCGGTTCCGCTGGCGCGGAGGTCGCCAAAGGCTGGCGAGGTGATTGTGAAAGTTGCCATTGTATACTCAATTTTTGGCAAAAGGGCACGGAAAAACGGCTGCCCTGTCCCGTTGAGTACTCTGTGTTATGAGCTGTGGGGGCATTGACCCTCCACACGGGGGTGGCAGCCGTTGATATGGCATGATAATCCCATACAATCGGCCTGTGGCCAGTCGGCCACGCACGTAAAACACATAAATCGGTATGGCAAAGTTACGTCAAAAAACATGAAACCGCCAAATGTTTTCCGAGGAAAATACAACGCGGTTTTTGCTTATATCTTTGATATAAAAAAGTTTACTTTCTACTAAAAATAATCTTGATTTTATTTGTGTATTTCAAGAAATTTCCGTATCTTTGTATTGTGAGAAAGGGAAATCCGAAAACCTTGAAGAGAGTAGGAAGAAACGTTAAAAAGCCAAGAGAAAATGAAAATCGCAGTTTCATTTAGATTTTGGAAAATCAGAATCTTGATAGAATATCAATTCTGACCCGAAACCGCAGGAGGAGCAACACCTCCTCCTGCCTCTTGGCTTTTCGACGGCAAAAATACGCAAAATTATGGAAACCGCAAAACAATGGGGAGGAAAACGCGAGGGCGCTGGCAGAAAACGCACTTCCGTCAAGTCCTACGCGTTCAGTGCGACGCAGGAGGTGC
>JAMPGF010000153.1 GCA_023664105.1 Butyricicoccus sp.
ACGATGGAAACCTACAGCCACCTGTACCCCAACAAGCAGACCGAAGTAGCCAGACGGCTTGACGGCCTCATGCCGGAGGGCTGATGGCTACAAAAAATCCACCTGATGTAGCCAATTTGTAGCCACTTCCAAATATAAAATCCGTGTAAGCATTGCAAACCAACGCTTACACGGATAAAAGAAATGAAAATTTACTATTCCCACTCGATTGTCCCGACCGGCTTGGGGGTCAGGTCGTAGAGCACGCGGCAGACGCCGGGGACTTCCTCCAAAATGCGGTTCGTGATCTTCTTCAGCACCGCCCATTCGATTTCCGGCACGGTCGCCGTCATGGCGTCCACGGTGTTGACGGCGCGGATTATCACCGGCCAGTCAAAGGCCCGTTTGCCGTCGCGCACGCCAGTGGCGCGCATATCGGGCACCACGGTGAAAAACTGCCACACCTTTCCGGCAAGGCCGGCATTGGCAAACTCCTCGCGTAAAATGGCATCGGCCTCTCTCAGGGCAGCCAGGCGCTCGCGCGTGATGGCCCCCAGACAGCGCACGCCGAGGCCCGGGCCGGGGAAGGGCTGGCGCTCGACCATGGACTCCGGCAGGCCCAGCGCCCGGCCAACCACGCGCACCTCGTCCTTGAACAGCAGGCGCACCGGCTCGACCAGCTCAAACTTCAAATCCTCAGGCAGGCCGCCCACATTGTGATGGGCTTTGACGGCGCCGTCGCTCTCCAGAATGTCGGGATAAATCGTCCCCTGGGCCAGGAAATCGATGCCCTCCAGCTTGCGGGCCTCCTCCTCGAACACCTTGATGAACTCCCCGCCGATGATTTTCCGCTTGCGCTCGGGCTCGTCCACTCCGGCAAGCAGGTCGAGGAAGCGGTCGGTGGCGTCGACGTAGATGAGGTTGGCGTCCATCTGGTCGCGGAACACGGACAGAACCTGCTCGCTCTCACCCTTACGCATCAGGCCATGGTTGACGTGGACGCACACCAGCTGCTTTCCGATGGCCTTGATAAGCAGGGCGGCCACCACGGAAGAGTCCACGCCGCCGGAGAGGGCCAGAAGGACTTTCTTGCCTCCCACCTGAGCCCGGACCTGGGTCACCTGGTCCGCGATGAACGCGTCGGCCAGCTCGGGGGTGTTGATCCGCTGCATGTCAGCGGGACGGGTGTTGCTGCTCATAAATCTTCTCCTTCGTTATTGAAATCTTTTTATATGGGTTTTCCGTATAAGAGATACAGAGTGGCCCTTTGCTTATAAATCACTTAATTTTTTACCTGATTCTGTTTTCCAGTCATTTTTTCCATTAGATGCTCTGCCAAGAATAACCGCCGAAGCGGCAGACGGCGCACTAAACTCATAGCCCCTTTTAAAAACTCCATCTGCAATGATCCCATCTGATTCCAATCTTTGACGGAGCTCATAATAAGATTTGGCACCCTCCTTAAAAGAAGGAGCTAAGTTATCTGATACTTTTGAACCTTCTGTTACGGTAAATCCGCCTGGGCTGACAAATCCTTTTCCCGATGCACTTCCGCTCTTACAATACAAATATGTAGTATTCGATGTGGGTACAGGGGCGGGCACTAAAATTTTATAGCCCATGGCATTAAGGAGCACCCTGATATTCTCAATAAACTCCTCCATGCTTGCTTTTTGTGATTCTTTCAAAACGGTGTTTTTGTAGGTGGTCTTTGTCAAAATCGTATAGCGGCCGCACTCCTTTGCAATTTCGACAGCACGGTTCTCCAGATATCGGATCAATGCTTTGTTCAGATCCCGACCGACAAAAGCTACTGACGTATTCCAGTAATACGTCTCCCTTCCGGATTGATAATCCCGAATATGCTCTATCAATCGGTCATACACGTTCTCGGCCTCGCCGATATAGACAGAATCGGTTCCGTCATCTTCCTGGCAGAGCAAAAAGTATACTCCCGTTCCGCGCACATCGCCCCGCTGGCATGATGTGAGTTCTGTTCGCGGTATTTTGATGCCCTTGCCGTTCCAGTTGGAAAGTTCTGCTGTAACAATTCCATCCGATGTGCCGTTTACCCAGAATAATTCAATCGCTCTTCCAAAATTCATATGTTTCCCCTCCCCAATCACTCAAACTCCACCGTAGCGGGCGGCTTGCCGGTGATGTCGTACAAAATCCTGTTGATATGCGGCACCTCGTTGACGATGCGCACGCTCACGCGGTCGAGCACATCGTAGGGTATCCGCGACCAGTCCGCGGTCATGAAGTCCGCGGTGTCCACACTGCGCAGCGCCACCGTGTAGTCATAGGTGCGCCCGTCGCCCATCACGCCCACCGAGCGCATGTCCGTCAGCACCGCGAAATACTGGCTCAGTCCGCCCGAGATACCCGCCCTGGTCACCTCGTCACGGAAGATGAAGTCCGCCTCGCGAAGCAGATCCAGCTTCTCCTTCGTCACCTCGCCGATAACCCGTATGGCAAGGCCCGGGCCGGGGAAGGGCTGGCGCATTACCAGATACTCCGGCAGCTTCAACTCGCGCCCCAGCTGCCGCGTCTCGTCCTTGAACAGCAGGCGAAGCGGCTCGATTATCTCCTTGAAATCCACAAAATCCGGCAGCCCGCCCACATTGTGATGGCTCTTTATCACCGCCGCGCTGCCCGCGCCGGACTCGATAACGTCGGGGTAGATGGTGCCTTGGGCCAGGAAGTCCACGCGGCCTATCTTCTTTGCCTCGGCCTCAAAAACGCGGATAAACTCCTCGCCGATTATCCTGCGCTTTTGCTCCGGCTCGGACACGCCGGCGAGGCGGTCGAGAAAACGCTTTTCCGCGTCCACGCGCACAAAATTGATGTCCCACTTGGAAAACGCGGCCTCGACCTCGTCGCCCTCATTCTTGCGCATGAGTCCGTGGTCAACGAACACGCAGGTGAGCTGGCGGCCCACCGCCTCCGCCAGCAGGGCCGCGCACACGGACGAGTCCACGCCGCCGGACAGGGCCAGCAGCACTTTTCCGTCGCCCACCTTCTCGCGGATGGCGGCGACGGACTCCTTCATAAAATCACCCATTGTCCAGTCGCCGCTGGCGCGGCAGACCTCGTAGAGGAAATTCCGTATCATCGCCGCGCCGTTTTCCGTGTGGTTGACCTCAGGGTGGAACTGCACGCCGTAAAACCCGCGCGCTTCGTCGCATATCGCCACGTTCGGGCAGGCGTCGCTGTGCGCGGCCAATTTAAAACCCTCCGGCACCCTCGCCATGTAGTCGCCGTGGCTCATCCAGCTCACGCCGGTTTCCGGCAGGCCTTTGAAAAGCGGGCAGGAGCTGTCAAAATATGTCACGGTCCTGCCGTACTCGCGCGCGGAGCCGCCCTGGGCCGCGGTCACCTCGCCGCCGAGGTCGTGGGCCAGGAGCTGGCAGCCGTAGCAGATGCCGAGAATGGGCACACCCAGCTTGAAAATCTCCGGGTCGGCCGACGGCGCGCCAGGGGCGTAGACGCTGTTCGGCCCCCCGGTGAAGATTATGCCGATGGGGTCGAACTCGCGTATCTCCCGCATTGTCATGGTGTAGGGCTTTACCTCGCAGTAGACCTTGCACTCGCGCACCCGGCGGGCTATGAGCTGGTTGTACTGCCCGCCAAAGTCCAGCACAAGGATTTTCTCTTTCTTTATCACGGCTTGCCTCCCGTTCTCATACGATTTCCTGATCAAATTACCGCGCACAAAGCCCGGTATGGCAGCGGGTTCAGAGCGAGTTTAAAACATCTCAACATACTCGTCGCGCTCCGGGCCAACGGACACGTACTTTATCGGGCAGCGCACGGCTTTTTCGATATACCTGATGTAGTACACGGCCTGTGCGGGCAAATCCTCGACATTCTTGCACTTGGAAATGTCGCGGCCCCAGCCGGGGAGGTACTCATAAACGGGCTTGGCCTTGTCCAGCTCCACGATGCCGGAGGGGAAGGAGTCTATCCGCTCGCCGTCAAGCTCGTAGGCCACGCACACGGGGATCTTGTCGTAAATGGACAGCACGTCCAGCTTGGTCAGGGCGATGGAGGTGCAGCCCTGTATCCGCGCGCCGTAGCGGGAGGCAACCACGTCGAAGCCGCCAACGCGGCGGGGCCGTCCCGTCGCCGCGCCGTACTCGCCGCCGGC
>JAMPGF010000154.1 GCA_023664105.1 Butyricicoccus sp.
GGCAGCCGCGCGGGGTTATCCTCATGCTCTCCGCGCGCATGGCCTCCGGGATGCCGGGCGCGGCGCGCTCAATGACCGCCAGGGTCGCCTCGGGGGTCATGTCCCGGGGCGAAAAGCCGGTGCCGCCCGTGGTCAGCGCGAGGCTCACGCCGAGTTCGTCGGAACAGCGGATAAGCTCGGCTTTTATCATTTCCGGGTCGTCGGGGATGATGGCGGTGTGGACGGTTTCCCAGCCGTGCTCGCGCAAAATCGCGCACAGCGACGGGCCGCTGGTGTCCGCGCGCTCGCCCCGCGCGCCCTTGTCGCTTACGGTGATGACTGCGGCGGTGCAGCTCATAAAAATTCCTCCTTTAATAGCGCCCGAAGGTGCAGTTCGGGTAGCGGCACGGCGAGCACATCTGGCACAGGCCGCCGTCGCCGAGGTTTATTAGATCCTGCTTCGTCAGCCTGTCCCCGGCGAAAATCTGGGGCAGGAGCACGTCGAATACCGTGGTGGGCAGGCTTATCGCCGCGCCGGGGACGCCGAGGATGGCCGTCCCGCCGAGATAAGCGACCAGCGTCATGTTGCCCGGCTGTGAAGGCAGGCCGTGCGTGACCACCTCGGCGCCGAGCGCGCGCACCGCGCCGGGCGTCAGGTCGTCCGGGTCGACGGACATGCCGCCGGTGAAGATCAGCAGGCTGGCCCCCTGCTCCAGCTGGGCGCGGGCGGCGGCGGTTATCATGCCGAGGTCGTCGTCACAGACGGTCACGGAGAGGAGCTCCGCCGGGTAGCGCTTCAATTTCTCGCGCACCACGGGCTCAAACAGGTCCCTGACGCGCCCGTGGTAGACCTCCGAGCCGGTGATTATGACGCCGGCTTTCAGCGCGCGGTAGGGGCGGAGGTCGAGGAGCTTTTTGCCCTGGCACAGGCGCTCGGCCTCGATGATTTGGGTTTCCTTCGTCACGAGCGGCACGATGCGCATGGAGGCAAGGCGCGCGCCCTTTTCCACGGGGTAGTGGTCCGGCAGGGTGGTGACAGTGATGTCGCCGACGGAGTTGAGCTGCCGGAGAAGCTCCGTGTCCACGCGGAGCATCCCGCGCGCGTCGGCGTGCAGGAGCATCTTGCCCTCGCTCGGGCCGGTGTAATGCGCCAGCTCCACCGGGGCCAGCGCCGCCAGGCGGAGCGCGGCGTCCTCCTCATGGATCTCGCCCGCGCCCTCCTCCCAGACGAACACGGCACGCTTGCCGATGTCAAGCAGGCGGGGGATGTCTTCCTCGGTCACGATGTGGCCGCGTTTGAACTCCGCGCCCTTGAAGCCGGGGCGCATGGCGGTGATGTCGTGGCACAGGGGCAGGCCTACGGCGTCCTCGACGTTGATTTTCTTCATGGGGTCGGTCCTTTCCATTTTTTGTTGCATATGTTGCTGCAATTTTTGGGGGTTGGGGGGCTATGGGTAGAAGGATGCTTTTGGTCACCCGCGGAGGAGAAGCAGGCGCTCCTTTGGGAGGTTGATTTCCAGCTCGGGGGCGCGGTATTGCCGCCAGGTTTCCCTGTCGGTCTCCCAGCCGACGGGGGTGCCGCCTTCGCCGGGGGCCTGGAGCATTATGGTTTGGGAAAAGGGATTTTCGATTTCCTCCACTACGCGGCAGCGGAAGCTGTTCTCACCCGGGCCGGGGCGTATGTCGTGCATACGGATCCCCACGTATTCACACTCACCCGCGCCGCCGGGCAGCTCGAGCGGCATGCCCCAGTCCTCGGCGTAGCCCCGGTTTCCCTCGCGCCGGGTCAGGCGCGAGACGTTCTTGCAGCCGGTCAGCACCGCGCCGGCGCGCGTTTTCGGATCGGCGAAAACCTCGTCACGCCCGCCGCAGACCTCGAGCCGCCCCGCGCGCATGACCGCTATCCTGTCCGCCATGCGGAACACCTCGTCCCGGTCGTGCGAGACAAGCAGCACCGTCTTGCCGAACTCGCGGATCACCGCGCGGACCTCCCGCTCAAGCCGGAAGCGCAGGTGACTGTCCAGCGCGGAAAACGGCTCGTCCAGCAGAAGGGCCAGCGGGTCGGAGACCAGGATGCGCGCAAGCGCCGTGCGCTGCTGCTCTCCGCCGGAAAGCTGGTGCGGATAGCGCGCGGCAAGCTCCCCCAGGCCGAAGCTGTCCATGACGGTGCTGACCATCCGCTCGCGCTTGCGCCTGTCCCGCTCGCGGCGCGCCCCGGCGCGGATGTTCTCCAGAACCGTCATGTTCGGGAACAGGGCGTAGTTTTGAAACATCAGGCCCACGCGCCGGCGCTGGGGCGTGAGGTCGATGTGTTTTTCCGAGTCGAAGAGCGTCACGCCGTCGACGGCGATGCGGCCCCGGTCGGGGCGGACTATCCCGGCGATGCAGCGCAGCGTCATGCTCTTGCCGCAGCCGGACTCGCCGAGAAGCGCCAGGGTTTCGCTGCCCGCGTCGAAGGAAAGCTTGAGCGTGAAGCTGCCAAGGCGTTTTTCGATGTCTGCGGAGATCGACATCAGGCCCGCCCCCTTCCAGGAGCGGCGGCGGGGCGCCTTTCGAGGAGATTGACCGCGAGGAGCACCACGAAGGAGATGGCCATATTTACCAGCACCCACCTGAAGGCCAGCGCGTCATCGTTCGTGCGCCAGAGCTGGTAGACTGTGGTGGAGACGGTGGCGGTGCGGCCCGGGGTGTAGCCGGCTATCATGCTCGTCGCGCCGTACTCGCCAAGCGCGCGGGCGAAGGCCAGGACTGTGCCGGCCAGAATGCCCTGGCGGCAGCAGGGCATGCGGATGCGCCAGAAGATGTAGGTATTTGACAGGCCCAGCGACTGGCCGGAGTAGGCCAGGGTTTGGTCGAAGGACTCGAAAGCGCCGCGGGCGGTGCGGTACATCAGAGGGAAGATGACCACTGAGGTGGCGAAGATCGCCGACCACCAGGTCATGGTGAGCCTGACGCCGAAAACCGCCAGCACCCACGCGCCGATAGGGCGCTTCGGGCCCAGGACGCGAAGGAGCAGGTATCCCACCACCGTCGGCGGCAGCACCAGCGGCAGGGTCAGGAATACGTCCAGCACGCCCTTGACAAGGCGGGGGGCCTTCGCAATGCAGCAGGCCGCGAGGATGCCCGCGAAGAAGATGATCGCCGTGCTTATCGCGGCTATACGCAGGGAGTTTATCAGGGGAAACCAATCCATATTTATACATCCTTACACGAACGGGAATCAGTATTAATTTGAAATCAGTGTCAGTAAAAGCGGAGCGGGTTCAGATAAGACCCGCTCCGGGAAAAATCAGGCTACAGGGGTGAAGCCTACGGCTTCAAACACCGCGTCGGCCTCGGGGCCGGTGAGGTAGTCGAGGAACTCCTTCGCCGCGGCGGGATTTTGGCTCACTTTCAGCACGGCGGCGGGGTAGATGACCTGGCCGCACATTTCGGCGGTGGCGGTGTCGACCACGGTGAGGTTCGCGGAAAAGGCGTCGGTCCGGTAGATTATGCCGCAGTCGACCGCGGCCTCGGAGACCTGGGTGGTGACTTCCTTGACGTTCGAGCCGTAGGTCACGCTGCCGGAGGCGGCGAGGGCGTCCTCGTCGAGGCCGTAATATGCCAGGATCTTCTGGGTGTACTGGCCCACGGGGACGTCGGAGTTGCCCATGGCGAGCATTACGCCGCCGGCGGCAAGGGCGGCGGCCATGCCGTCGTAGGAGCTTATGCCCGCGGGGTTGCCGTCGGGGACGGCGAGGGCGACCTTGTTCTCAAGAATGTCGAAGCGGGTCCCCTCCAGCACGAAGTCGAGGCCCTCGGTGTTGACGCCGGTGCTGGCGGTAATGTCCAGCTGGTCCATTTGCTTCTGGCCCGCGGAGATGAATACGTCGCAGTCCGCGCCCTCCTGGATCTGGGTCTTGAGAGTGCCGGAGGAGTCGAAGTTGAACACGACGGCGACATTGCCGTGGGCCTTCATATAGCTGTCGCCCAGCTTGGTCAGCGTCTCGGTCATGGACGCAGCGGCGAAGACGGTCAGCTCGACCGGCCCGGCCTCGGGCGCGGGCTCGG
>JAMPGF010000155.1 GCA_023664105.1 Butyricicoccus sp.
TGGAGCGCGTGCCGCCCATCGCGCCCGAGGCACTCACGGCGCGGTACGAAAAGCGCGCGGCATTCGCCCACCGCGGCGTGTGCATCGAGGGTGCGGACAGCCGGGGGAACGTGCTGGATTTCATCGACTGGCTCCCCAAGGCGGGGTACAACAGCTTCTTCCTGCAATTCAAAACGCCCTGGATCTTTTACGAGCGCTGGTACAGTCACCTGGAAAATCCGTTGCGTGAGCCGGAGAAGTTCACCGGCGCGGACATCCGTGACTGGACGCAGGAGGCGGAGGAGGAAATAAAGCGCCGCGGCCTGCTGCTGCACAAGGTGGGCCACGGCTGGACGGGCGAGGCGCTGGGCTGCGAGTCCGTGTCCTGGAACGCCGACCCGACGCCGCTGTCGGAGGAAAAGCGCCCCCTCGCCGCCGAGGTTGACGGCAAGCGCGGGCTCTGGAAGGGCGTGCCCGCGAACACGAACCTGTGCTTCCACAACGGCGAGGCCGTGGACGCCTTCGCCGCGCTGGTGACGGACTACGCCCGCGCGCACCCCGGCGTGGACTACCTCCACGTCTGGCTGGCGGACGAGTACAACAACGTCTGCGAGTGCCCCGGCTGCCGGGAGACTACGCTTTCCGACCAGTATGTGGAGCTTTTGAACGAGATCGACCGCCGTCTCACCGCCACAGGGCTGGCTGCGCGGATCGTGTTTTTGCTCTATCAGGAGCTTTTGTGGCCCCCCGTGACGGCACGGCTGGAAAATCCCGGCCGCTTCGTACTCATGTTCGCGCCGATAAGCCGCACCTTTGAGCGCTCCTACCCCGCGTCGCCGGAGCTGCCGCCGCTGCCGGAGTACGTGCGAAACCGCGTCGAGCTGCCGACAGAGCTGGACGTAAACCTGAGCTTTCTGCGCGCCTGGCAGGGGCTTTTCCGTGGGGACAGCTTCATCTACGACTACCCCCTGGGCCGCGCGCACTACGGGGACTTCGGGTATGTCAAGCTTGCGCGGGTGATAAACGGAGACGTCAAGCGGCTCCGGGCGCTGGGGCTCGACGGCTACATGAGCTGTCAGGAGCTGCGCGCGGGGGCGCCGAATTTCTTCCCAAACTACGTGCTGGGCCGCACGCTCATGGACGAGAGCGCGAACATAAACGCGCTTCTGGGCGAATACTTCTCCGCCGCCTACGGCGAAGACTGGCCGCTGGCTGCCGACTACCTCTCCGCGCTCTCGGCGCTGAGCGACACCGACTACGTCAACGGCAAGGGCGCGCGCGAAAACATGGCTCTCGCCGCGCGCATGGAGGACATCCGCGAGCTGTGCGAGGGCTTCGCCCCCACGCTGGACGAGCACCGGGGAGCCACTCTGTTCTGGGACGTGCTTGACTACCACCGGGAGTACGTTCTGCGCCTGTCCCGCGCGCTGGAGCGGCTTGCCCGTGGGGATGAGCCGGGCGCGGCGGAGAGCTGGCGGGATTTCCGACAGTTTATATGCGAGCACGAGCCGGATTTCCAGCCCTGGCTGGACGTTTACCGGGTGCTCGAGGTCACAAAGAAATACACGGGCTTCAAAGACGAAAGGAGAACGTGAAATGCGTCACGAATATTACTATTACAACAAAGAGCAGCTTCTCGCCGCGCCGAAGGTGCCGGTCGAGGTACTTGCCGACAACGCCGCGGTGTTCCGCGCAATGGCGCGGGAGATGGCGGACGAGATCGCGCGCAAAAACGCCCTCGGCGAGCGCACCGTGTTCATCTGCCCGGTGGGCCCCGTGGGGCAGTACCCGTACTTTGTAGACATCGTCAACGGCGAGGGCATCAGCCTGAAAAACGTCTGGTTTATCAACATGGACGAGTACCTTGACGACGGCAAACAGTGGATCGACAAGTCCGACAAGCTCAGCTTCCGCGGCTTCATGGAGCGCGAGGTCTATGGAAAACTCCGCCCGGAGCTGGTCATGCCGGCGGAGCAGCGCATATTCCCCGACCCGAACGACCCCGACGCCGTGGGGCGCGCCATTGAAGAGCTCGGCGGCGTGGACATCTGCTTCGGCGGCATCGGCATCAACGGGCACCTCGCCTTCAACGAGGCTCAGGACGAGCTGACGGGCGAGCAGTTCAGGCAGCTTCACACCCGCGTGCTGGAGATAAGCCGCGAGACGCGTACCGCCAACGCCATAGGCGACCTCAACGGCGCGGTGGACGACATGCCGCGCTGGTGCGTCACCGTCGGCATGAGCGAGATTTTCGCCGCGCGAAAGGTGCGCCTGGGCGTATTCCGCGACTGGCACCGCGCCGTGCTGCGCCACACGGTCTACGGCAAGGTGTCCGGCCACTTCCCCGCGACACTGCTTCAGGAGCACCCCGACGCGCTGATCCGCACCACCGAGTTTGTGGCAAATCTCCCGGAATAAGGGTGATAAGATGAAGGACACATACATCGTCAACGGGCGCGTCTACATAGGCCGCGCGTTTGAAGGAAAAAACCTGAAGCTTTCCGGCGGGAAGCTTCAGGTGCTGGACGCAGACGCCCCCGTGCCCGACGGCGCGGAGGTAATCGACGCCGCGGGCCGCCGCGTCGTCCCCGGCTTTATCGATATCCACACCCACGGCGGCGTGGGCGTGGATGTAAACGGAGCGTCGGCGGAGGCTCTGGAAAAGCTCAGCCGCTTTTTCGCCGGAAACGGCACCACGGCGTGGCTGTGCTCCGTGCTCACCGACACGGTGGAGCAGACCGAGTGGTGCATCGACCAGTTCAAGGCCCACGCCGCCGGGGGCCAGCCTACCGCCGAGCTGCTGGGCATACACCTTGAAGGGCCTTTCCTTGCCAGCGCGTACAAGGGCGCGATGCCGGAGCACCTGCTGCGCCGGGGCGATGCAGAGTTGCTGCGCGGGTATCAGGAACGCGCGGAAGGCGCGATCCGCTATCTGACCGTTTCGCCGGAGGTTGAGGGGGTACTGGGGCTCATCCCCGAGGCGAAAAAGCTCGGCGTCAACGTTGCCATCGGGCACTCGGGCGCGGACTATGACAGCTCCATGGCCGCCATAGCCGCCGGCGCGGAGAGTGCGACCCACACCTTCAACGCCATGGGCCTGTTCCACCAGCACCGGCCCGCTATCATGGGCGCGGTGCTTGAGTCGGACGTATACTGCGAGATGATCTGCGACGGGCGGCACCTCCATCCGGGCGCGGTGCGTCTGCTTATCAAGGCCAAGGGACTGGATAAGGTCATCGCCATCACGGATTCCATCATGGCGGCGGGGCTGCCTGACGGGAAGTATCACCTCGGCGTGAACGAGGTCGTGGTCGAGGACGGCGACGCCAAGCTTGCCAGCGACGGCACGCGCGCCGGGAGCACTCTGACTCAGGACGCGGCGCTGCGAAACCTGCTCGAGTTCACGGGCCATCCCATTGAGGAGCTGCTGCCCGCGCTGACAGAAAATCCGGCGAGGCTTATCGGCGTTTTTGACCGCAAAGGCTCCATCGCCGACGGCAAGGACGCGGATCTGGTGCTGCTGGACGAGGACAATCGCGTGGACATGGTGTTTACGCGCGGCCGGCGGTTGGGCGCCTGAGGGCACCTAAAAAAGTTTCGTCAACCTTTTCAAAGGTTGCAGGGTCCAGGGGCAGAGCCCCTGTTCGCGGCGCGCACGCCGCGAAACTCCCCGTAATCTCGCGGCCAAGCCCAGCGTAGCGGGTTCGCCGTGAAGAAGGAAGAAGGAAGGTACGGATTGAAGCTTTCGGCCTAAGCCGGAAGCGGAATGGAGTACCTTTCTTCTGACGCGGTTCCCCATCGGCCCCGCCAAAGCGGGGCCGCAATTCCGACAGACTGTGATGGGGCGGAGCAGATCGACCTGCTTCCGCCCCCATCAGCGCATTATTCATGCTAATTCTCGATTGAAAGTTCAATCGAGAATTCCGCGTGCTGCGCACGCTCGCGCCGCGCCGCGCAAAGCGCGTCGCGCCGTCTGCTGTGCATGGATATCCGTAAGGCGG
>JAMPGF010000156.1 GCA_023664105.1 Butyricicoccus sp.
GTGGCCGGGGGCGTGGCGGCCAACAGCCGCATAAGGGCGGACTTTGAGCGCGCGGCGCGGGGCAATGGCCTGACGCTGTACGTCCCGCCGCTGAAGCTGTGCGGCGACAACGGGGCGATGGTGGGCGCGCAGGGCTACTACGAATTCCTGGCCGGGAACACCGCCGGAAGCGGGCTCAACGCCTACGCGAGTATGGATCTTGAGTGAGGGGACTGACAAAAGGATGGAACAGACAGAATCTATCCACAAGGGACACCGGGAGCGGCTGAGAAAGCGCTTCCTCGAGCACGGGCTGGACAGCTTTTCCGACATTGAAGCGCTGGAGCTGCTGCTGTTTTACGCCCTGCCGCGGCGGAACACCAACCCGCTGGCACACGCCCTGCTCAAAGCCTTCGGCAGCTTCCGCGCGGTGATGGAGGCGCAGGCGGAGGACCTGGCGCGGGTCGAGGGCATAGGCGAAAACGCCGCGTGCCTGATACGGCTTGTAGCCGGGTTCGGGCGGCGCTACATGACCTCGGGACGCCGCCCCGGAAAGCCTCTGCGCAGCAGCGCGGACGCCGGAGAGTATTTCCTGCCGCTTTTCGCCTATGAGACTGACGAGCTTGTGTACGTCGCGTGCCTGGACAGCAGCGGTATGGTGAAACAGTGCAGGGGGATCGCGCGCGGAATGTCGAACAAGGTTGACTTTTCCTCCCGCGACATCGTGGACGCGGCGCTGCGCTATAACGCCAGCCATGTGATAATCGCGCACAACCACCTCAGCGGCACAGCCATGCCCTCGAACGCGGACATAAGCACCACGAATAAGCTCCACGCCGCGCTGAGCCTCATCGGCGTGGAGCTGGACGACCACATCATCGTCTGCGACGGGGACTTTGTCTCGCTCAGGGACAGCGGATACATACATTGAAAAATCAAGAGGACGACCATATTTACAAAAAAACTGAAGGAGGGATTTCCTGATGGGAAAGAAAGTACGTAGAATCGGAGTATTCACCAGCGGGGGCGATGCCCCGGGCATGAACGCGGCCATTCGCGCGGTCGTGCGCACCGCCCTGCATGAGGGCATCGAGTGCGTGGGCATCCGCCGCGGCTATCACGGCCTGATAAACGGCGACATTGTCAAGCTGGACTTTGAGAGCGTCAGCGGCATGGCGCGGCGCGGGGGCACGATGCTCTATTCCGCGCGCAGCGAGGACTTCAAGGCCAAGCAGGGGCAGGAGCGCGCCATAGCCACCTGCAAGCTGCTGGGCCTGGACGCGCTCGTGGGCATCGGCGGCGACGGCACCTTCCGCGGGCTCCTGAAGCTGGCGGAGCAGGGGCTCCCTGTCATCGGCATCCCCGGCACGATAGACAACGACATCGCCTGCTCGACCTACACCATCGGCTTTGACACGGCCTGCAACACGGCCCTGGAGTGCATAGACAAGCTGCGCGACACCATGCAGTCGCACGAGCGCTGCTCGGTGGTCGAGGTCATGGGCCGCCACGCCGGGCACCTTGCGCTGAAGGTCGGCGTGGGCTGCGGCGCGACGGCGGTGCTGGTGCCGGAGCATGAGCTGGATTATGAGCGCGACCTCATCGAGCCGATACGCCAGCTGCGCCTGGGCGGGCACACGCACTACATGGTGATAGTGGCCGAGGGCGTGGGCAGCGCGTACGATATCGCCCAGAAGATCCACGATGAGACGACGGTGGACACCCGCGTCACGGTGCTCGGCCACATCCAGCGCGGCGGCAAGCCCAGCTCCCGCGACCGTGTCGCGGCGACCTACATGGGGCACAGGGCCGTTAAGCTGCTGGCCGAGGGCAAGAGCTGCCGCGTCGTAGCCATGCAGAACGAGCAGTACGTGGACTACGACATCACGGAGGCGCTTGCAATGACCAAGGGCCTGGACGAGGAGACCTATGCCGTCATGCGCGCGCTGTCCGGCATGAAGTAAGAATGTAATTATACGTAAAAGAGAGGCCCCGGAAGGGGGCCTCTCTTTTACAGCCTGCCAAAAAAGCCTCACTCTCCAAGGGAGCCTTTGGCGTCCTGCTCTTTTTCCGGGGGAAAAAGATAAAACGCTTTCAGCGCGAATATTCTGCCGAAACTGAAGCTTTCCATGCCGACCGAGAACGCTCCGTCAAAAAGCGGCATCAGAAAGGATAGCTCGAAGAACCGGGGAGACTTCCTGTATATGGCGATATTAAGCGCCAAAAATGAAGTGGAAATATCCAGGTCATAACGGTGCCTGCGCGAAATCTCGATCGCCTTGCGCATTGTCTCAAATTGCGGCCTTAGTACCTTGTTTACCTCGCCAATGGAATATTCCGGCGCGGTGAGCAGGGGCGAAATGCGGTTTTTTTCTTTTTCGCGCCCTTCCCGGTCATAGCGCAGAGAATAACAAGGGTCTGCCATGTAACCCATATATAACCTCCCAATGTGGTGTTTTTTCCTCCGCGGCCGGCAGCGGGGTATCAGCAACCCCCGCTACCACCTTGGAGAAAACAAAAGAACACCGTGCAGGCATGGTCAATGCCCTACACAGTGTCCCGAAAACACGCACACAAGGGGCAAGTAAAAGTACTTGCGAAAAGGGATGAAGGTGTGTTATAATGTGCTTTAAGGTGTGGGATAGAATCCCATTGTGTAGGCGGTTGTGGCGCCTGCATAGGCCATGGAGGGTATGGTTCACCCTCCGTGGCTGCCATGTTATTTTGTTTTCTGAACCCATAATAACATACTTCTTCCGACATTTCAAGCACAGAATACAACTTTTTCCCTCTGATGTGTCGCCGTGCGCGCTCTGTTTACCCCTTGACAAATCCGCGCCATGTGCGTATAATAAAGAAAGAAGGGCCCTGCCGATAAGCGGCTGGCCCAGCAATAGGTTGAGTTATTTGGGCTTACGCCCAAGCAGCAACCGTCACTTGGCAGAGTGGCGGTTGTTGCGTTTCTTGACCATGATTGTCACCGTAAACGGGCCAACATGAAATGTCAGACGCATAAACACACCCCCTTTCGGGAGTAGTGACCAGCCGCCTACCGTTATGGCAGTGCTCTTCTTCCTCCTCATTCCGAGGGACTTCTACATTTTAGCGCATTTCCCGACTTATGTCAACAAGAAAGTCCAGCGCCGCACTCCTGCTTCTCTTTCCTCCCCGCCCGGCTTTTCTGGTTGCTGGGAAGTAAGTCACGCATAAATCCCGGCGATGTCCCGGTGAAAACGAGCCGGACCCGGAAAAGCTTAAAATATGCAAAAAAAAATACAGGCCCCAAGGAGTAGCACCCACAGGGACACAAAGTGAACCGGGAGCAACGCCGGTACGGGGCGACAAAAAACAGGCAACCCGATTTACTCGGATTGCCTGTTTTTATTTGGATTTTCCCATTTTACAGTGGTAATTTCTCTACATCTGTGGTATTGTTCCTTGCTGACAGGAGGCAACGGGACATGATACGAACATTGCTAAAAATCAATATAAGTGAAACGAGCGCCATAGCTCCCACAATGGGGGCGTGGCGCTTGTTTCATATTCAGGAGGAATACAAAAATGAAAAAACGCTTTATCATCTCTGCATTTACCATCGCTTCTGTGACACCGTTGGTTACACTGCTACCACACAGCAAGACTGCCGAGAAAACAACCTCGCCGACAGAACTACCGACTGTGAGCGAGGCACCGATTGAAAAAAACCATCCGACAAAATATTGTTGCAGCTTTTGCCTGAGCCTACGCCAGCGGCCACTTTAGGGTCAATCACAGAACCGGAGCCAATACCAACAGCACAAGAAGTCCTGCCGACAATCACTCCTTTATAACAGCCCACTACCGAATCGATTCAAGAGACGACAGCAGTCACCCCTGAATTGCCTGAAGCACAGTATGCCGGCAAATTTTATTATTTCCCCCCGGTTTTAGTTGACTTGAATTGTCAAGTCAAGTGCAACGAAAGGGAGAAATGGACTTCGGTAGGGG
>JAMPGF010000157.1 GCA_023664105.1 Butyricicoccus sp.
CGTGCGCAGCACGCGGAATTTCAAATTAAAGAATTTAATTTGAAATTAGTATTACCTCACGTCTGCGTACAGCGCCTCGATGACCTGCTCCATGCGCTCGCTCATGGCCTGGTCATGGCCCTCGGCGGTGATGGCGTAGAGCACCAGCCAGTCGGTGGCGTTGCGCGGGTCGAGCAGGGGCATCCCGCAGTCGGCGAGGATGGCGTTGAGGCAGTACCAGTGGTCGTCCAGCCGCTCACGCGGGGAGATGTAGTCCTCGTCAAGCTCGCGGTACTCCCCGTCGACGACGTTTTCCGTGATAACGTACAGCAGAAGCAGCAGCTTGCGCGGCACGTCCTCCTTGCGCAGGCGGATATTTTTCAGCGCGGTGGTGTTGGGCCAGTTGCGCTTGATGAGCTTCTGCACCGCGGAATAGCCGCCGCGGTCCTTGCCCGAGGGCATCTTCAGCGAGAGGTACTGGCTCATCACCGCCTCCATGGAGTAGTCCGGCTCCGGGACGCCCGCGGTGGAGGCAGGCTGGATGAGCTGCTTTAAGTACTTGCTGAAATACGTGTAGGCCCGCAGGTGGAGCGCGCCGAAATTATCCAAGCTGCGCATATAGCACTCGCGCAGGTCGTCCAGGGTCTGCAAACGGAGAAACTCGTTTTGCATATCGCGGGTGAGATGGGCGCCCGCGTTGTCCGGCACACTGTCGAGCCGCGGCGCGCCCGGCAGGGACTCGAAAAAGTCACGGGCCTCGCCATAGCTCCTCCCGGTGCGCAGGAACCAGGCGTACACCGTTTCCCGCCCGTCCCGGTAATGTATGGCGTAGTCGGTGCACAGGCCCAGCAGGTAGCTGGCCTGCTGCTCCGAGAGGGACAGGGCAAAGGCGATATGGAAAAGGTCCTCCCGGCTGGCGGGCTGGATGCGCCCGGAGACCCAGTTGCGCACGTTCTTTGCGATAGAGTCCGGCCTCCCCTCCCGCGCGTCGGCCTGAAACGCGGCCGTGAGGCGGGACAGCAGGTCCGGGTATGGGTAGAACGCCCGCAGGGTGTCGCGGAATGTGCGCAGGACGATCCTGCCGCTCCAAAGATACTCCGCCGCCATGGCAGGGGTCATCTCCTGGGAGCTGAGGCGGTTGTATTCCAGTTCCGAAAGCGTAGTCAGTTCTATTCCCGGCAAGATCGTTCCCCCCTCCGGCGCTGCCCTGAAGGGCCGGTGCCGTACATTTTTGATGAGAATATTATATAATGGAAAAAAGCTTTATTTTCCAAACAGTGCGGAGAAGCTTGCACCCTCCTCAACGGCCTTCATCATCGCCGCCATCTTCGAGGTGTCGCCGACCAGGATCACCCCTGCAAGGCGGTTGTTGAAGAAATAGTACTTCTCATAGCTGCCCCGCTGGCCGTCCCGCATTTCGACGGTGCGGTATTTGCGCCCATCCTTGCCGTTGGTGCCAAGGGCGAAAATGGATGTATTCATGGCGTTAATGGCCAGCGAGCTGCCGAGGGCGTGGTACGCGAGGCCCTCCCCGGCGGCGTTTGCGCCGGCCACGCGGCCCGTCTCCGCTGCCTGGGCCCAGAAGGCCTGGGGATTGCCCTCAAACTCCACGCAGTCGCCGCAGGCCCAGACATCGGGAGCGCTGGTGGCCATGGTGTCGTCAACCACAATCAGCTTGTCCGTCTTCAGTCCGGCCTCCTGTGCCACTGCGATGTTACCGCGCATACCCGTGGACATGATGAC
The DNA here is from genome assembly GCA_023664105.1 of Butyricicoccus sp. Taxonomy (GTDB): domain Bacteria; phylum Bacillota; class Clostridia; order Oscillospirales; family Oscillospiraceae; genus JAMPGF01. The sequence goes on from JAMPGF010000157.1 coordinate 1,723, forward strand.
CAATTCCGCATCGTATTTTGTGCCGTCGTCAAGCACCACCGCGTCGGCAGTGATCTCCGTGATCCTGGCCCCGGTGACGGTTTTTACGCCCGCCTTTTCGCACAGCTCCTGCAAAAGCGCAGACGCGCCATCGTCCAGCTGGCGGGGCAGCAGACCCGGCGCTGTCTCCAGCACCGTCACGTCGGCTCCGCCCTTTTTCAGCTCCCAGCCGCTTTCAAGGCCCATGACGCCGCCGCCGATCACGACAGCGGTTTTTGCGCCCTTTGCCACCATCGCCTGCACCTTTTTGCAGTCGGCGATGGAACGGATGGAAACCACATGCTCCTGCTCCCAGCTGGGGATGGGGACCATGAAGCAGCGGGCGCCCAGCGCGTAAACCAGTTTGTCGTAGACAAACTCGCCCTTGTCCGTGACGACCTTCTTCTCCGCAGGCACGACGGACTGTACGGTAGTGCCGAAGTTCACGGTGATGTTACGCTCGCCGTACCACGCGCGGCTCTCGATTGCCATGCGGTCGCCGCTCATATCCTGTAACAGCGCCTTGGTCAGCATCGGGCGGTTGCAGGGCAGCTCGTCCTCTGACGTGATCATCACAATGCTGGCAGTGGCATTCCGCTCGCGGATCGCCTCAGCCGCGTAGTGCGCGCCCGGTCCGCCGCCAAGAATGACGAAGCGCTCCTCCGTGTCCTTGCGGAAGGAGGTTGCGGTGTCCTCCACCTCAACGAACTTGCCGCTGCCCACACCGCAGACGGGGCAGGTATCCATGCCCGAATCGAAGATCGCGCCGCAGACCAGGCACTTGACCAGCGTCCTTGTACCCTGGCCCTTGCCCATGGCGCGCTCGTTGGGCTTTTTCAGCAGCGTGCAGCCGAAGCTGTAGCCGAAGTCATAGGCGTCCAGCAGCTCCTTCTCGCTGGGCTTGAAGCGTATGCGGAAGCCATCATCAGGCACTTTCATACGCAGCTGCTTCAGGCGCTCGATGATATGGGGCACGCCCTCGCCGGACCAGCCGTAGCTGCCGAAGGCGCTGGCCAGTTTTCCTTTGTGGACCGGCGGGAACATCCGCAGCGTAAGCTGCCAGATGGGTGACAGCGCCTCGCCGATGATGGTGGGAGTGCCCAACAGGATGCCGTCGGCGGCGCCCAGCTGCGCGGCCACGGCGTCAATGCTTTCGGTGACCATGTCATAGGCTTTAACCGTGATATCCCCCGCGTCGCGGACGCCGGAGGCGATGCGCCCGGCGAGCTGCGCCGTATAGCCGTAGGCACTGACATAGGGCATGACTACCAGCTTGCTCCTGCTCTTTTCCGGCAGGGCGCACCACTGGCGGTACAGGTCGAAGATCTGGTCGAGATGGCTGTCCAGCACGGGGCCGTGGCCCGTGCAGATCATCTTTATGTCCATGCCGCCGAGCTTTTTCAGGGCGTTGCTCATGTAGGGGTTGGCATAGGGGCCGATGATATTGTCAAAATAATACTTCGTGGCACGCAGATAGCCCTCCTCGTCCGTCACTGAAGAGCGGACAATGCCGGGGTGGCTGTAGTGGCTGCCGAAGGAATCGCAGGTGAAAAACACTCCGTCCTCCTCCACATGGGTGTACATGGAGTCAGGCCAGTGGAGGTTGGGAAACACCATGAAGCGCAGTGTTTTATCTCCGAGGGACAGAGTGTCCCCGTCCTTGACGGTCATGGAGTTGAAATCCCGGTTGACAATCTCCTTGAGAAAGCCGATTGCCGTGGCGGTGCCCACGATCACCAGCCGGGGGTTAAGCTCAATGAGCTTTTCGACGGTTCCGGCGTGGTCCGGCTCCGTGTGGTTCATGATGAGGTAATCCACGGCGCGGACGCCGCCCAGCTCGTTCAGTCCCTTTTCGTATTCGTCCCAGAATTTGAGCTTGCAGGTTTCAAACATCGCGGTTTTCTCGCTGCCATGCAGGGTATAGGAGTTGTAGGTGGTCCCGAACTCCGTCATCATCACGATATCGAAGACCCGCAGGTCCGGGTCCAGGATGCCGTTCCAGTACAGGTTGTCCGCAAGCTTGAAGGGTTTCATTTGCGCTCCTCCTTGTAGGTTGTTGTCCCGCTTATTATACACGGGTTTATCCATCCTTGCAATACCAGTTGCGGAGAAAGCGGTTATCATACTAATTTCAAATTAAATTCTTTAATTTGAAATTCGAGCGTGTCGAAAAAGTGGCAAAGCCACTTTTTCGAGAAGGCTTCGCTCCGCTCT
>JAMPGF010000158.1 GCA_023664105.1 Butyricicoccus sp.
CTGCTGTTGTCAGCGGGGGCGGCGGAGCCGCTGTTGTCGGCGGGGGGCGTTGTGGTGTCGCCGCCGCTGCTGCCGCAGGCGCACAGGCCCAGCACCATCACGAGGGCAAGAGCGATCGCAAGATACTTTTTCATTTTTCTTTCCTCCATTTTTGATTTTTCATTCGTTTATCCCTTGCTTCTTAAAGCTCATGGCATATTATAACCCGCCTGACAAGCTAAATCAAGGCAAAAACGAGAATATTCTGCATCAAATCTGCATCAAAATTTTTGTTTTTGCAGCGAATTATTTGGCGTCCATGGCAACGGCGGTGTCCAGAGCGATCTCGATCATCTGTGTCAGCGAGGTCTGGCGCTCCTCGGCGGAGAGGAGCTCGGGCAGGTAGAGATGGTCGGAGATCGTGCAGATCGCCAGCGCGCGCTTGCCAAGGCGGGCGGCGTTCATGTAAAGGCCGGCGGCCTCCATCTCCACAGCGAGCACGCCCATCTTTTTCCAGGGGCCGGGGCCGTCGCTGCCGTCGTCGTAGAAGTTGTCGGCGCTGAGCAGATTGCCCACGCGGGGCTTGATGCCGCGGGCTTCGGCGCAGTCGATGGCGGCGCGCATGAGCTCATAGTCGGCGATGGGCGCGAAGGTGCCGGGCAGGGCGAACTGGTGGGCGAAGTTGGAGTCCGTGCACGCGCCCTGGGCAACCACGATGTCCATGACGTGCAGGTCATCGCTCAGCGCGCCGGCGGAGCCGATGCGGATTATGTTCTCCACGCCGTACTCCCTGTAAAGCTCCCAGCTGTAGATGCCGATGGCGGGAATGCCCATGCCGGAGGCCATCACGCTCACGGGCGCGCCCTTCCATTTTCCGGTATAGCCCTGCACGCCGCGGGTGTTGTTCACCAGCACGGGGCTTTCAAGGAAGGTTTCGGCTATGAACTTGCTGCGCAGGGGATCGCCGGGCATGAGCACGGTTTTCGCGAAGTCGCCGACTTTGGCGGTATTGTGAGGGGTGGGGACTGACATGGTATGTACCTCCGTTTTTTATTTTATGGATTTATTATACAACAGATCTGCCGCGCTGTCAAAGCCAACGGGGACTAAGCTCTAAAACCAAAGCGCCCGGGCTAATGGCCCGGGCGCTTTGGCTGTCAGCTCGCGTATATCTGCTTTTTGATCTGCCCGATGGCGTTTTTCTCCAGCCGCGACACCTGCGCCTGGGAGATCCCCACCTCAGCGGCGACCTCCATTTGCGTGCGGCCGTCATAAAACCGCAGCGCCAGAATGTGCTTCTCCCGCTCGCCGAGCGAAGCGATGGCGGAGGCCAGCGCTATCTGTTCAAGCCACTGCTCGTCCGTGTTCTTCGTGTCGCCGACCTGGTCCATGACGCAGATGCTCTCGCCTCCGTCGGTGTATATCGGCTCGTACAGCGACACGGGGTCGCAAATCGCGTCCATGGCGAAAACCACCTCACTCCGGGGGATGCCCAGGATCTTCGCTATCTCCTCCTCATCCGGCTCGCGGCCGTTTTCGGAGATAAATTTTTCCTTCGCCTGCAAAATTTTGTACGCCGTGTCGCGCATGCTGCGGGACACGCGCACCGCGCTGTTGTCGCGCAGATAGCGGCGTATCTCCCCCGCTATCATGGGCACGCCGTAGGTGGAAAATTTCACCTCATGCTTCGGGTCGAAGTTGTCGATGGCCTTGATAAGCCCGATGCAGCCGACCTGAAACAGGTCGTCCACATTCTCGCCGCGCCGCGTGAATCGCTGGATAACCGACAGCACCAGACGGAGGTTGCCGGCAATCAGCTGCTCGCGCGCGTCGGCGTCGCCGTCGCGCGCGCGGCCTAAAAGCCGCTCCGTCTCCTCGTTTTTCAGCACCGGCAGGCGCGCGGTGTTCACGCCGCAGATCTCTACCTTGCTCTGCATATGGAAAACCCCCTCATATTTTTTGGGAAGATTCCACGGTAGTATTTCCCCAAACCGGGGGCTTGATACATCTTTCCGCTTCCAAAAAACGGCAGGGCGATTGACGGCGGGGAGGTTCGTGTGGTAGAATGAGGCATAAAACTTGAAACGGAGGCTTTGCCATGAAAAACGAAGCGCTGGAGGTTTTGAAAAACCGCCGCTCGATACGAAAGTTCAAAAGCGAACAAATAACCGACGGGGAGCTGCTGGCCGTGCTCGAGGCCGGTACGTACGCGCCCACAGGGAAGAATATGCAGACGCCGGTGATAATCGCCGTGCAGAAGCCGGAGGACAGGCAGGCTGTGGCCGAGCTCAACGCCAAGGTGATGGGCAGTGACAGCGACCCGTATTACGGCGCGCCGACAATAATTCTCGTGCTGGCCGCGGATGACGCTTTCGCTGAGCTCAACGGCTCCGCCGTGACGACGAACATGCTTAACGCCGCCTACGCCGTTGGGCTGGGTTCCTGCTGGATCCACCGTGCGGCGCCGATGTTCAAGTCCGACGAGGGCAAGGCCATGCTGAGAAAATGGGGCGTGGATGAGAGCCTCGTTGGCGTGGGGTCGATCGCTCTCGGCTACGCCGACTGCGAGACTCCCGCGGCAAAGCCGAGGAAGGAAAATTACTACAGGATAATCAAGTGAGATCAAGGCCTCGGCGGGGGAACCCCGCCGGGGGCTTTATTTGTTTTTTAGGGGAGTTTCGGCCTCCGGGCCGACCTTCTTTCCCCTTGTGGGGAAAGAAGGCAAAGGCACACCAAAGGGGGAAGGGGGCCTTCCGAATGGCCCCCTTCCCCCTCTGGACACCCCCATCCCCTCCCGGCCAAGGGGGGCTGCGGCCCCCCCTTGGATTCCCCCGGAGTGTGAATCCGGGTGCCAGCGGCGATTTTGGGGAGTTCGTGCGTGGGGCAAATGTGAATTTTTCCGCTAATCTCGAAGCGGGCGTTCCCCCGGGGGGGGTATCCAAAGGCGGGGCCCGCAGGCCCCCCTTTGGCCGTCGCGGAAAGGGGGAGGTCTCGGAGGGGGAAAACCCCTTCGAAAGGGTTTCCCCCTCCGAGCGGCGCTTTTGCTTACTTTTGTCGCTGGTGACAAAAGTAAGTCGCGCCCGCAGGCGCGAAACTCCTGTCCCCGTAAAAAATTTTTAAATTTCTAAAATTTTGTTGCATATTTTGCTGCAACAAGACGGCCTTGTGGGCGTATGGGTAGAAGGGGAATTTCTGCAGGAGAGAAAAAACGCTTGACAGGGCGGTCTAACGGTGTTAAACTACAGAAAACGGTTTAACGGCGTTAAACCCAGATGATGGCGTTAAACCCAGGTTAAGGAGAGATGCGCATGAACGAGTACAGATTGGGAGCGATGGAGACGCGGTTTGCGCAGCTTATTTGGGAGCGCGAGCCGGTCTCCTCGGGGGAGCTGGTGAAGCTGTGCGAAAAGGAGCTGTGCTGGAAAAAATCCACCACCTACACCATGCTGCGGCGGCTGTGCGAGCGCGGGATATTCAAAAACGAGGGCGGGAGCGTCTCGGCGCTTATGAGCGAGCAGGATTTCGCCGCATTGCAGAGCGAGAAATTTGTCGAGGAGACCTTCGACGGCTCGCTGCCGCGCTTTATTGCGGCCTTTACCTCGCGCAACAGGCTCAGCGAGCAGGAGATAGCCGAGCTGCAAAGGCTCATCGACGAGAGCAGGGGGTGAACGGCGTGCAGAAAATTTTCCTGACGGTCGTGGACATGAGCATTGTCTCGAGCCTCGTGATAGCGGCGGTGCTACTTGTGCGCGCGCTGCTGAAAAAAGCGCCGAGGCGCTTCGCCTACGTTTTGTGGGCGGCGGCGCTGCTGCGCCTGCTGTGCCCCTTCGCCATCGAAAGCCCGGTCAGCGTTATTCCGGAGCGGGCCGAGAAGCTCGCGCAGAGCGCGGCCCTGCCCGAGAGCGAGCACGTCAGCTTCGGCTCGGCGGCGTCGGCGGCCTG
>JAMPGF010000159.1 GCA_023664105.1 Butyricicoccus sp.
GGGGGATGCGTCTGCCGGCGGCTGCGGCGCGGGAGATGCGTCCCTCTCCGCGAAGGCGGGAACGGCAGCCTGTCCCTGACCGGCGCGGCCCACGCCCTCTATCCTCCCGGGAAAGGCGCGCATGTCCAGCGGGCTGAGCGTGCGGGTAAGCGTAAGCTCCCCCGACTCCGGGGCCATCACGCCGAGATAGCCCTCCTTCCCCTCCCCGTAAACGGAAATGCGCAGCAGCCCCTCGACCATGCGGCAGCGGGCGGCAAACTGAGTGCGCGCGCCGCTTTTTCTCACCTCAAGCGCCCCCAGCGGCGCGCCGTCAACGATTATCGGGTATTTTCCCTCCATTTATCAAGACCTCCAAAAACAAAAAATCCGCTCATACATGCGTATGAGCGGATTTAGCTGTTTATGACTGTCACTTAACCGTATAACTGCCGCTTACGAGCACCTTCGTCGTGTCCGCGGAGGCGGTAAAGCCGTTGTTGACTATCGTAACCATGTACAGGTGGTTTTTCACCAGCGCGCCGCCGTTTTCCAGCGTTGTGCCCGAAGTGGTGTCCACCAGCACGGGCGAGTCCGGGCCGCTGGCGGCGGCCGTGCCGATGCGCAGCATGACCTCGCATCCGACCTGGCAGGTCACTGTCTGGCCCTTACTGAGCGTCAAAACCTTAAATGCCGCGCCCGCGTCGGCCCCGGCGGCGTTAAGCTGGGCCTCAAGCTCCGCCATAAGCTCAGGCGTGAGCACCTCGTCGAGGTAGCTTTTGGTAATCAGCGGGTCGTCCTTCGTGCCGTAATTATACGCGGCGTACACCGTTATGCCCGCAATGGCGCACAGCGCCAAAAGCGCGCAGACTATGATTTTTGTCTTTCTCGTTCTCATATGTACCTCCGTTCGGGAGCCGCAAAGCGGCTCCCGAATTGACTATAGTCCAAAACTGACCGCGATGGCGTTATCTACCTTGTTCATAGTTGCGTCGTCAAGCTTTCCCATGCGCTCGCGCAGGCGGGACTTGTCTATGGTGCGTATCTGTTCCAGCAGTATCACGCTGTCCCGGGACAGGCCGTAGCCCTGGGCGGCCAGCTCGATGTGGGTGGGCAGCCGGGCCTTTCCGACCTGGCTGGTTATGGCGGCCGCTATCACGGTGGGGCTGTGCTTGTTCCCGGTATCGTTCTGCACTATCAGCACCGGCCGCATTCCGCCCTGCTCGCTGCCCACAACGGGGCTGAGGTCGGCGTAGTAGATGTCGCCGCGTTTGACCATGCTCATGTGTGTTCACACTCCGATGAAGGATAGTCGCCCACTACATTTTATGTAGGGTCGTGTTATCATTTTCCCTCATCGCGGGTAAGTTTATACACGCCCCGGCCTGCCTCCGGGAATTTTTTTCTTTCCGGTGCGGGAAAAACGGCGCGCCGGCGCGAAAAAATATTTTCCGCGGCTCAGATGTACACGCGAGGCACCCGTGCCGTTATCGCACAGGTTATCTCGTAATTAATCGTACCCGCCTTCTCCGCGAGCTCGTCGGCGAGGATCTGCCCGTCCCCGTCGCGGCCTATGACCGTTACCACGTCGTTCTCCGCGCAGTCGGGCACGCCGCTGATATCCACCATGCACATGTCCATGCAGATTCTCCCCGCCTGCGGGCACCGCTGTCCGCGGATGAGCATGTCGATTTTCCCCGACAGCACCCTGTGCAGTCCGTCGGCGTAGCCGATGGGCACCACGGCCAGGCGCTTCGGCTCGTCAAGCTTATATGTGCGCCCGTAGCTTATCGTATCGCCGGGAAAGTGCTCCGTAATGGCGTAGACGCGGCTTTTCAGCTCCAGCGCCGGAAGCAGCGATAAGCCGCCCCGCTCCTCGGCGGGGTACATCCCGTAGCTTATCAGCCCCGGGCGCACCATGTCCATAGCAAGCTGTTTGTAGTTTATCACAGCGCCGCTGTTTGCGCAATGCCTTATTTTAAAGCGGTGCCCCAGCGCGCTCTCGGCCTGCTCCACCGCCCCGGTGAAGCGGGCGTACTGCTCGTCGGTGAAGCTGTCGCCCGGGCAGTCCGACACGGCGAAGTGGGTGAAAACCCCCTCAAAATTGAGCTTCGGCAGCTTCAGCGCCTCGGTCATCTCCCGCATCTGCGCCCCGTTTCCGGCGGCAAAGCCCAGGCGGCCCATACCCGTGTCGAGCTTGAGGTGCACCTTCAGCTCCCCGTGCAGGTGCTTTGAAAGCTCCCGTGCGTATGACAGGCTGCCCACGGTCTGGGTAAGGCCCAGCTCCTCCAGCGTCCCGGCGAACAGCGCCGGCGTGACGCCGAAAATGAGTATCGGCGCGTTTATGCCCGCGGCCCTGAGCTCCTCGGCCTCCGCCAGGCAGGCCACGGCCAGATATTCCGCCCCCGAGTCCAGCATGGCCTTTGCCACCGGCACCGCGCCGTGCCCGAAGGCGTTGGCCTTGACCACGCCCAAAAGCGCGGTTTCCGGGCCGAAGGCCGATTTTATCTCCTTTATGTTGCGGCGGATGTTGTCCAGGCTGACCTCCGCCCAGGTTCTCATTGTTTCACGCTTCATAGCGTATCGCCCCTTATTCGTAAGTAAAACCGCTTATTTCGCAGCTTATCACCGCCCGGCCCGCGCAGACTATCTCCGCGTACCTCGGCTCAAGCTCCTGAGCGTCCAGCCACAGCAGGACGCTGACATCCTCCCCGGCGTAAATCTGAGCGCAGAGCAGCTCATCTCCGTCCTCCGCGCTCTCGGTCCACAGGCTCACGGCGTGTCCGCCCGTCAGTGCGTCGAAAATCATCGGCACGCTCCCCGCAGGCGTGGGAGTTCCCGCGTCCGTCCCGCCCAGAAACAGCTCCGTGCCGCCGTAGCCGACGCTCGCGCCGCCGTTTTCAAAGCGCACCGTCACGCCCTCGGCAAGCTCCGGCTCGGTTATCCGGACCTCCGTATCGCCGCCCGCGCGGCGGCAATCCATTGTACAGTCGAACACCGTCTCGCCCAGGTCCGCGCTCAGGCGCGCCGTGAAGGACAGCTCCTGCGCCGCGGCAAGCCGTTCGCGCTTTTCGCTGAATTTCTCCTCCCAGTCCCCGCCGGAAGCGCAGCCGGCAAGCAGGACCAGGCTTATCATAAGTGCAAGCAATTTTGCCCGCCTCATGCTTTTTACTCCTGTCTCATCATTTTTTTCGTCGCCCGCGGCAGAGTCTCGATAACGTCCCCCGCCGTCATGGCGTATTCGCCCATTTCCTCGCGGCACAAATCCCCTGCCAGGCCGTGGAGGTGCACCGCCGTTGTCACCGCCCGCCTGAACTCAAGCTGGCCCAGCATCGCGGCTAATATCCCCGTGAGCACGTCGCCGCTGCCGCCCTTGGCCATGCCGGGGTTGCCGTGGGTGCTGATGTATGCCTCCCCGTCGGGGAAGGCGATGACCGTGCGGTGCCCCTTGAGCACCAGGGTGCAGCCCCAGCGTCCGGCAAAGGCGCGCGCGTCGGATACCCTGTCGCCCGTGAGCTCGCCGCCCATGCTCGCGAACTCGCCCTCGTGCGGCGTGAGCACCAGGTTCCCCCGCCGCGCCACGACCGACATGTCCCGCGACAGCGCGTACAGCCCGTCCGCGTCCGCCACTGTGGGCTTATCGCTTCCGGCGATCACATCCAGCGCAAAGCGCACCGCCTCGCGGCTGCGGCCCATTCCGGGGCCTATCGCCAGCACGTCGCAGGCGCTCAGCTTTTCCAGAAACTGCGCCGCTCCCGATGAGGAAAACATCCCGTTTTCATCCGCCGGAAGCGGAAACGGCATGCTCTCATCGTTTTTCACAGCGGTTATCCCATAAACCGGCTCCGGCACCGCCAGATGCACCAGCCCCGCGCCGCTGCGCACTGCCGCCCTGG
>JAMPGF010000015.1 GCA_023664105.1 Butyricicoccus sp.
CCAGTATACCTCTTGATTTCAGATTTTTAAATAGTTTTATTAGTGATTAGTATAAGATGTTTGTAATGGCTCATAGCTCCCTCCGGTATCCTTCTTGTTCTCTCAAACATCAGTTTACCAGAACTATGAGCCATTTCCTACCCCCTGTTGCACTTACATTGTATATTCAAGTAAGCGTTTTTTAGCTTCCGCATAAACATGTTCCTGCTCCATGTCCTGCTTGTAACCGTTTGTAGCGTAGTCGTTATCCATCAGCGCCTTGTCCCGATAGCACTCAGCAACATAGAGTGCCTCTCTGCGCAAATCGTCGGATATTTTTCCCCTCTGGTGTTGTTTGCGTATGGTGTTGGTGCGGGTGGAGAACTCACGATAGACAGGGTGCTGACTGTTCTTCTCCTTCTGCCGCATCATGGCACCGTACTGCCGACAGGTTAACCTGGCATCCTGCGGCGAAATACCATCACAGTACTTAGGCATATGTCCACTTGTTGTCAGGAAGTATCTGCCGCAGCCTTGGCACTGACTGGGTGCATGACCATAATGAAGCCCGTTCAAAAGATCATAGGTGTAAAAATCCACAAGCCGCAGGAATGATACACGCTCAATGAACACCATCTCTTTTTCGTTCTTTGGGTTGCGTGCAAACACATAGGAAGATGACAGCTCCGGATAAACGGAGAACGGTTCTATATCCCAACCCTGCAGCTCCCGCATTTCATTCCAGAATTGTTCGCTGTTGAAACAGTCGTGTGCAGCGATGGCAAAAAAAGTCTCCGTCCGCTTCTCCAGCCGCCGCAGATAATCCAACTCGAAAAATTTGCCCGCCGTGACAAAGTGCAGAATAGCAATCGGTATGCGTGTGATGGCTGCGCAGAACATCAGGAACTCCTGCTGATGCTTTGAGTGCGGGATTCGTATTTTTGAAAATACACCATCATCGAACAGCACATTGATTTTCGCAAGCGCCTTCCCGTGGTCATTGTAGCAGAATGGCAGATATCCCCAGATCAGCTCCGCCAAGTACTTGATCTGACCTCTGAGCAGAGGAAACACCTGCGCCGCTTCCTGCTCGCTTCCCTGTATCACGACCGGAAGGAGAAAAGTCGGTGCACCACCACACTGGATAAGCTCGCACAATTCATCTTCTGAGAAATTTAGAATGGACGCAGCGAAATACCCTGCGGGAAATTCCTGCTCCTGATAAAAGACCTTATCGTTCCAAATGTCGATAGTGGTATGTACAAAACTGTTGTTCTGCCTAATCCCAAGCGGCATTTCCTCTCCTCCTGTCCTATATCCTTTTCGCAACTGTCTTGCGACAATCTAATTATATCAAAACTCAAAGAATAATCTGTCGAAAGGACGAGAGCCACGACGTGTGCGTGGCTCCTGTCCTTATCTTTTTGTCTGGAGGTATTTATGAAACAAGAAAAACGCCTGCAAACCATCGGCGGCGCGACACTGATGGCGCAGCCGCTCCGCCCGCCAAACTTCATTGTGGACACGCTACTCAGTCAGGGGTTGCACATCCTCGCCGGCTCACCGAAGGTGGGCAAATCCTGGCTGGCGCTGTGGCTCGCGGTGACAGTGGCAAAGGGCGAGCCAGTCTGGGGCTTGCCAGCGAAACAGGGCACTACGCTCTATCTCTGCCTCGAGGACTCGCAGCTCCGTATCCAGAACCGGCTGTTCGAGATCACGGAGGACGCGCCTGCCAATGTCCACTTCTCCACGAAGAGTGACATTCTTGGCAGAGGGCTGGAGCAACAGCTCAACACTTTCCTCACCGAGCATCCCGACACGGTGCTGGTCATCATCGACACGCTACAAATAATCCGCAGTACGAACTACGACAACACCTACGCCAACGACTACCGTGAACTGGAGTTGCGGAGGAATACGGATAACGTGTGGGAGGTGACAGCGGACAGCTATCAACAGCCGGAACTGCTGGGAGGGCGGATAGTCTTTCTGCTCTCTGCCCTTCTCAAAGACCGCCACTCGTTTATCGGCACTCCCACGGAGCTGGTACAGCTCATCGACCCTGACAGTACAGAGGGTATCACGCCAAAGAACGTCTCGCTCAAGATCCTGCAAAGCGTTGACGCCCTAAGCGAAGCGGGTATCACAGCTGTTATGCGTCGGAGCAACGGGAAACGCCTGGTCGACCTGCGCCGTGCCGAAAGTGCCGACGATTCTGGGGTCAGCAAGTCCGACCCTGTTGACCCTGCTGAAGGCACAGGAGGCGGTGTGCGGGAGGTTTCCGATTGTGGCGAGTAAACTCCCGCAGGAGCGAAAGAGCGCCGCTTGGGCCGCTTGTGGCCAAAATTGAAAACGCAGGAGTTCGGTGGAAGATATCACCTCCTTGGAGGTGGCCAGCATCGCGTTTGTCTGGTCACCGGCACAGCCGTCGCCCGCCTTCCGCATATTTGCGGGGCGCTGCCCCACACCCCGTTATTATGATCGACTGGAGGAATCAAGATGAAAAAAAATATCAAGTTCAGTGCCCGAATGGCTTCCGAAAACCGTGAAGCTATCAAAGAGTTGGCCAAGCAGTCCGGCATGTCCATGAGCGATTATGTGACCCACTGTTGTTTGGGAAAACAGGTAATCGTCATCGACGGACTGAAAGAAGTACTGAGAGAGCTGAAGTCCATCGGCAGAAATCTCAACCAGCTCGTCACCTTGGCTCACATGGGACGAGTCACAGTGATCAATTTGAGCAGCGTCCTTCAGATGTTCTCTGAGCTCCGGAGTGCTGTTCAAATGCTCATGGAACGAAAGCGTTGGTGAGCAATGGCGATCATCAGTTTTACCAATTACAAGCGTGGCCAGAGCAGTGGCTGTATGAGGGCCGTAATGCGCTACACCATGCAGGACAAGAAAACACTCTGGAACGGACAGCAGTTAGTCTCCGGCATCAACTGCCAGCCCGAAAATGTCTGCGCTGACTTCATGACGACGAAGCGTCTCTACCACAAGACCGGTGGCGTAATGTTCTACCACATGGTGCAGAGCTTCCCAAAAGGCGAAGCAGTCGATCCCGTCACCGCTCACGCCGCCGCTCTGAAGCTGGCCGAGTACTACGAGGGCTATGAAGTTCTGGTCTGCACTCACACAGACCGCGAACACATCCACTCCCACTTCCTCATCAACTCCGTCAACTTTGACACAGGCCGAAAGCTCCACATCGCTAAAGAGCAGCTCCAGGAACTGCGCCAGCGCAACGATCAAGTGTGTATGGAGTTTTCTCTTCCCGTGTTCAAGTCAAAAGATGTTCGGAGCAAAACAAAAACTATGACCATCGGTGAGTATCACGTGGCTGCTCGCGGTCATAGCAAGAAGCTGCAGCTCATGAATATCATCAACGACTGTATGCGCCACGCTCATAACCAAGAGGAATTTATATCTCTGATGGAGAGCGAAGGTTACAAGGTCCGCTGGGAGGAGTCCCGCAAAAATATTACCTACACCACTCCAAGCGGCTGGCAATGCCGTGACCGTTTGTTGTTCGGTGACAAATACCTAAAGGAGAATATGGAAAATGAATTCAGGCTCAGATATGAAATTATCTATGGACGAGCTCATGGAGAGGAACCGTCCCACGCAGATGCCACAGCAGCCAATCACAGAAGTACATCCTACGAAAGAAGAATGGGTGGAGATGATGGACTCCCTGTATACTCTAAGTTACCACGCCGAGAATCAGACCGCCTATCTGAAGAAGGTCAACGAGCTGCTGACACTGCTCCCGAGCCTGACACAGATGGACGAGCTGCTGACGCAGGTGGCTCATCTGGTGCAGATGGTCGAACAGGCTGGGAACCCGAAAGGGAAATCTTTCTCTCCTCTAAAACTCAGACTACCCAGACTACGGCTGCCGCATCCGGATGGTCCGACATGGGTAGTAGTGTTAATGGCGCTGGCGGTGTTGCTTCTGCTCTGGTGGGCTTTGGACGGCGCATGGAACAGTCTCAGTCTGATGCTGCGCTGACAGACAGCACGACCACACGCCACCACGCGGACAGCAAGACTATGCGTAAGGAAAGAGAAAAGAAGATCGCCCTCGGTCAAAAAGAGGACGATCACGAAGAAGAACAAATCTATCAGCGGACCATGTGACGGTCTGCTTTTGTGCTGCCCGAACTGTTTCGGGAGAAAGGAACTCTATGGCTCGAAAGAAGAAAGAATCAATTATCGCAAGTGTCATGTACTCCTATGTTGGTACAGACGATCAATTCGATGAATTTCTGAAGCTGATGCTCCACGACTACCTCGCTGTGGATAATCCCTACACAAATCAGGAACCTGATTTTGTTGGTAACGTAGAATCCGGCGCAGCTTGAAATCTTTTGTTAGCTATTCAAAATTTTGTGTGCTATGGTGTGTCGTGACAATCGGCACACCATAGCGGAAAGGAACGATTATGAAAGTCTGGCTCTATTACCGTCTGTCCAGAGATGAGGATGAAGAACTTAACTCTCTGAATAACCAGAGAAAAATTATATACAACTTTGCAGTCAGCAACGGTCACGAGGTGGTGGGAGAATCCTTCGATGACAACGTAAGCGGTATGCACTTCAACCGTGAGGGCATTGAGCGAATTTATGAAGTTGTCGATGAACGAAAAATCGAAGCTGTCGTGGTAAAAGACCTGTCCCGCCTCGGCCGCCACAGGACACAGACTGCACTGTTCATTGACTACCTCCGCGAACACGATGTGCGAGTCTTGTCAGCAACTGAGAATATCGATACCTTCAATGAGAATGACGACCTTATAATCGGCTTCAAGGGTTTGGTCAATGACTTCTATGCCCGCGACGGTAGCCGCCGCGTTCGCACTGGCTATCGTCAGAAGCAGAAAGAAGGAATCGTGACGATCCCGCCATTTGGGTACTCCAAGGACAAAAACACAAAGAAGGTTATCATCGTGGAAGAAGCCGCTGAAACGGTCCGGCTTATCTTCTCCACCTATGTCAACGGCAGTGGTCTGAAAGCCATTGCACGACTGTTGAATGAACAGGGCCGCAAAACTCCTGCGCTTATGCAGATGGAGCTCCTGAATAAGCACCTGCCAAACACACAAGATGGAATTCTCAAAAAATACCTGTGGGACGCAACTATGGTTGGAAGAATCCTAAAAGACGAGAGTTATATCGGTACGCTGATCTGCCATAAAAGTGAGCGCAATAAAATCAACAAAACCTTTCGATTCACTTCATCCGATGAGCAGTTCCGCCACGAAAACTATCTGCCTGTAATTGTGACAAACGAAATCTGGGAGCGGGCGCAGGCGCTCATGACAGAACGCAAAGAAAAAAGTGTCCGCGCCGGCCCCAACCGTAGATTCTGCGATACGGTGGTCTGCTCCGCTGCAAGGACTGCGGACGGACATTCATCGGGAAACGGATCAAGTTGAAAAGCAGCGAACGTGCGGTCTACATCTGTGATACCTATCACCGATATGGTAAAGAGCACTGTTCCTCTCACATGGTTGATGAGGCGCTCTTGGACAAGTTAATCACGGATGAGCTCTTACGTGCAAAGAAAATGTATGAAGAAAACTGGTCGCGGCTGGGGCGATTCATCGATAAATGGACGCCAAAGGCCAACATGGCTGGTACGCAAATCGCAAAGCTGCACGAACATATTCTCATTTTAGAGGAGGAAGTGGAGGTAATACTTATGGAACGTATCCGCGACAAGGCCAACGCTGAACGCTACGACCGCATGATTGAAAAGAGAGAATCGCAGATTGCTCAGGCCAGGAAACAAATCGAGGAACTGCAAAATATCTCAGAGATGCTGCGCAACCGTCAGGCCAAGCTAAAACGAGATATCAGTTTCATTGATGATATCCTTCAGGAAGGCAAGATGTCGGAGGCACATCTGCGAATGTTAGTTGAGAAAATCCTCGTTCATGAAGAAAACGGCAAATTGAATCTGGAGATTCGGCTTAAGGCCCCCTTCCGTGACCATTTGGACGTCTATGAAAATGGTGAGCAGACTGAAAGCTATGCGTCTATCGGCTTCGATTGGGAACGGCTGGCGCATATTCTTTACGACGATTGCTTCGCGGGGTAGGTGATAGCAAATGCGTGTGTGGCTCTATGCAAGATTATCCAACGACGATGACAGGAATATGAACTCTTTGCTGAACCAGCAGGAGCTATGCCGTGCCTTTGCTGGACAGCATGGGTATACCATTGTAGGACAATCTTTTGACGACAATGCCAGCGGCATGAAGTTCAGCCGCTGTGGGCTGGATGAGCTCACTGTGGCTGTGGATGCAAATAAGGTAGACGCTGTCATCGTGAAAGATCTGTCCCGGCTTGGCCGCCATAGAACGCAGACCGCATTATTCATTGATTATCTGCGGGAGCATCAGGTACGAGTAATCTCCGCTACAGAAGGCGTTGATACATTTCGTGACGAAGATGACCTGATCATCGGTGTGCGCGGGCTTATGAACGACTATTACGCCAAAGATATTGGCAAGAAGATCCGTGCGGGGTATCGGCAAAAGCAAAAAGAAGGTATCGTGATCACGCCGCCCTTCGGCTACTGGAAGGATAAGAACACGAATCAGATCGAGATCAATGCTGAAGCGGCTATGACAGTGCAGATCATCTATTCTCTGTATTTACAAGGGTGTGGACAGAAAGAAATTGCTCGCAGACTAAATACCATGGGCAGGAAAACGCCAGCGCAGCTTCGCGCAGAAAAGTGCGGCAGGGAGTTTCAAGCAACGCATAAGACTCGCGATGGCCAATTTCTCTGGACATACGCCAGTGTAAAAAATGTCCTGGTGGAGGAGGGATACACCGGAGTCCTGGTCAACCATCGGACAGAAACGAACGACGGCAAGGCCAAGCGGCTGGCCCAGGACGAGTGGTACCGGCACGAAAACTTCTTCCCGGCCATCATAGAGCGGGAAAAATGGGAACAGGTGCAGGAGTTGCTCGAGAAGCAGGCTCGCCCGGCGAACGGCAATCAGGCAAAACACCGCTACGCAGGACTACTGACCTGCAAGGAATGCGGGAACCCATTCATTCCTATGATCCGCTACTGGAATGGCAACCGCCGCGTGGAATATGTCTGTCGTGGCTATCATCGGAACGGTAAGAGTTATTGTTCCTCCCACCGCGTCCATGAAGAAACGCTGGATACCGCAGTATGGGAGCATGCCGTGTCTATACGAGAGCAGCATACCGAGCAACTGAAGCAACTGGCGCAGATGCAAAAAATGTGGGCGTTGAGGAAACCAATCCTCGACGCCCATATTTTGTCGCTGCAGAAAAATGTACAGAAGCTGGAGCAGGAGATAGATGAAATTGTGATGGAGAAACTAACATATACTAATTTCTGTGCGAATACCTCAACAAAAATTTAATCCTATATTAATGGTCGAGGGGTTCGTCAGGCATATTCAAAGTGTCAATAGCAGAGTTATCTTCTCCTGCTCTAAATATAATTTTTATACTTTCTCCGTCATCAAGAATTTCCGCTTTCTTTTTCACCTTTTCATAGTCTACAATATAAGCACATTTTAGAATCCTCTTTAACCGGAATTCTAAAGATGCGCCAAACAATTCAATTTTATCGGTACCAACATAGGAGAACATGCAAAATTCTGAATCCATTGCTATAAGGCCTTCTCGGAAATGCTGATCCAAAATTCCAGTGAAAGTCATTTCACTCCACGCAGTAATTACCTCGTCCTTTTTGACAAGATTTGATATATAAATAACACAATCATATTCCTCTTTGCTAATGTCACCGGATGGATTGAGTTTTACTTTGAAATAATCTTCAATAACGCATATACGCTCCAGAAAGTCAATTTCTTCATCAACTGATGTGAAGCCGGTTTTGTACTCCATATCTTCAATATAACCGGCAATAATGTCTTGTCCTGCTTCCAAAACATAAATGTGAATATCTTTTACTTCTGACAGCGCTTTCATGAAATTCACATAATTGAGCATTTCATGATTATTAGCATGGTTGATGTTAATAGTGAAATCAGGTCTACTTGGCACATTTAGATTAATTCTAACTTCAAAATGGAAATGAATGTCCTGCTCTTTATTGCTAATAACATAAATACCATTATCCAGAATTTCCTGTGTCCTAAGGAGGATATAATCAAAAAACACTGTGTCTCCGACCTTGATTGAACACGGAAATGCTGGAGGAAATTCAGGCGGTAAAGCAAGGATCTCTTTCCCTGTCAATTTCTCAGCTTCAGACTGAATTGGATCAGGTATATCACCAAGATATTTAACTGCTTTTGAAACTTCCATTATGATTGGAAGTTGATGTCTATAAGCATAGTTTAATGGGCTTTCATCAGAATTGGTGTAATATGTGTCTCCAAAGCGCATGGTACCTGTAAGAACATACCGTGGTGGAAAAAGCTTTCGGGCTTCCTTAGTCAGTGGCTTGCTTTGCAGTTTTTCTCCAATATATGTATAGCCATAATGAGGATGCACTGGGTGGCTTAACGATATATGGTTAAGAACCTTTGTGACTCCAGCTTCAATTGCCGACAAATTCCCTGTTTCTGCCAACTGAACTGCTTTGTCTATTGAGAACAATGATGCATTTACAAGATTCTCTTCGAGATTATCAACTCTGGAAAAAATTGTTTGTGTCAATGCCTCGGCTATCTCCTGAGTGTTATCTTCAACCGCGTCCACAATTTCAGAAGCGAGAAGGCACTCTTTTTCCAAGATTTTTGAGGCATAGAATTCACTGATTATATCAAAACAATCATTGATGCATTTTGCAACACGATACTTAGCTTGGTTCGTATCTGCTTTTGAATATACAATTGCAGCTTCTACTATGTTATTTCTTGCTTTACCTCTGTCCTTTTTCCTGGGCGCAAATAATCGGTTGTTTACGGAGCTAAGAAGATTCAGTTCTATATATTCCACTAACCCTTGAAAGTCAATTTCTTCAGCAAGGGTACAAACTTCGTTGTATTTCCGGTGCTGCTCTATGTAGTTTTGAAGGGCAGACCTTAGCTTTTGTTCATCGACTTTATCTTTAAGCTTATCCTTACCCGCATCTAAGGCAAGTCCAACAAGATAATCTGCAACCATTCTTTTTTCCCTCTTTCGCCATTTAGCTGTTTATAAGAATTATAACAAATTGCGTGATGAACGTCCAGGCTCGTAAGTCACATTTTACATGGTATGCTTCTTCTGCCATGATTCTCAAATTTTAGAATTTTTTGCCTCATTGCAGAAGTGAATGTTTCCATATTAGTCACGGGAATCAATAATCCGAACCCATCTCCTATCGGAAAAAGGTTCGAATTATATGGGTTTGGTGCGGGCGGCGGGACTCGAACCCGCACACCACTAAGGTAATGGAACCTAAATCCATCGAGTCTGCCAATTCCACCACGCCCGCACATATGACAGCCGAGCCATAAGCCCGGTTGTTTTTGTATTCAAAAACCTTTCACTGAGGTGACAGAACCTAAGACCAGCGTGTTTACCAGTTTCACCATACCCGCATATATGACGGTTGAGGTCATCCCTCAATCGTTTTTCATTATATCACATCTTACACCAAGGTGACAGCACCTAAATCCTCCGAGTCTGCCAATTCCACCATACCCGCATATCAGCGGCAGGTCAGCCTGCCGCTGTTTTTGAGTTTTAAATGGGCTCCATCTCGCCGGAGTGGACGCCGTACTTCGCTCCGGCTATTGCCCTCCATGAGCCTGTGAAGGGCATGCTCGGCAATGTTTTTGATTCAGCCATTTCGCGACCTGCGCATAATGCGGCGCACCGGATGACGCGACATCTCTTACTTTTTTATGATATCATGCCGCGGATGCTTTGTCAAATGCCATTGCTGAGAAGTCCATCCTGTGCTATAATAACTCTAAGGCAGCTATTATATTTTATTTCTGGTCGTGTATACGCACATGACCAATTTATAGCACGACTGCTTTGCAGTCATGCTATAATTCCTCCAGGGAGGCGGGAAATATTGAAAACATCAGTCCTCGCGGCGCTTATCTTTCTGGCGATATACCTGTTTCTCCGCAGCGGCGCCGCAGTTACAAAGTGCCTCGCCGCCCTTGTGTTTGTGTTTCGCAGATCAAAAAATGCCGCTAACGTCCATGTCAGCTCCTGCACCGGCTGGGCAAAACACACGGTCCGGCTCCAGGAGGGAAGAATATATGAATTTCACCTTGACGCGCTGTGTCCCAAGGGCGAAACAGCGGTATTCATTCTCGACGGCAAAAAGCAGGGGCTGCTCAGGCTCACCCCATATCTGCCGTCAGGAAGCGTTATGCCCGGAGAAGGCGCATGCTGCTATCTTCGATGGGAGTTTAAGCACGCCTCGGGTAAATTTACCCTCAGCTGGCGGGAAGTATGAAATGCCCTTTCCCTTGTTTTTCACCCCTTTACGGGATATTACAAAATACTCACCATTACGGAAAAGGAGAATCAGCCATGACAATCGCGGTAACCTACGAAAACGGACAGGTGTTCCAGCACTTCGGACACAGCGAGTATTTCAAGCTCTATGAGGTTGAAAACGGACGCGTCACCGCCTCGCGCGTCGTCGATACCAACGGCAGCGGGCACGGCGCGCTGGCGGGACTGCTGGCGGGCCAGAGGGTCGACATGCTCATCTGCGGCGGCATCGGCCCGGGCGCGCAGAACGCCCTTGCCCAGGCCGGCATCACCCTCTGCGCCGGGGTCAGCGGCTCCGCCGACGAGGCCGTTGACGCATATCTCGCCGGCACTCTCAGCTACAGCGCCGCGGCAAACTGTGACCATCACGGCGGGCATCACCACAATCAATGCGGCGAGAGCAGCTGCGGCCACTCCTGCCACTGACGGGCAAAAAATTGACAAAACGCGCAAAGGGGATTGACAAGAATCGGTATTATTTAGTAAAATTACAGTTGCAGGATATTTCTTATGACTGACCCGGGGCACTCCCTGCACCGCTTCAAGCTCCCGGGCGAGAGGTGTTTATATGACAAAACAGGAAATACTTACACTGCGGAAAGCCGCGTGCAAGGTGCGCATGGGCATCATCGAGTCCACGCACGCGGCCAAGGCGGGGCACCCCGGCGGCAGTATGTCCGCCGCGGAGCTTTTCACCTATCTCTACTTCAGGGAGCTGAACATTGACCCGGCGGATCCCAAAAAACCGGAGCGTGACCGCTTCGTGCTCTCCAAGGGCCACACCGCGCCGGGACTCTATTCGGCGCTGGCGCTGCGCGGCTTCTTCCCCTGGGACGACCTGAAGACCCTGCGCCAGATCGGCAGCCACCTCCAGGGCCACCCCAACATGAACCTCACCCCCGGCGTGGACATGTCCACCGGCTCGCTGGGCCAGGGCATCTCCGCCGCCTGCGGCATGGCGCTGGGCGCGAAGCACACCGGCAATCCCTGCCGGGTCTACGCCCTGCTGGGCGACGGCGAGATCGAGGAGGGCCAGGTCTGGGAGGCGCTGATGTTCGCGCACCACCACAAGCTGGACAACCTCTGCGTTATCATCGACAACAACGGTTTGCAGATCGACGGACCGATTGACGAGGTCA
Organism: Butyricicoccus sp.; assembly: GCA_023664105.1. Classification (GTDB taxonomy): domain Bacteria; phylum Bacillota; class Clostridia; order Oscillospirales; family Oscillospiraceae; genus JAMPGF01. Next base: position 11,582 of record JAMPGF010000015.1, read on the forward strand.
TGAGCTCCTACCCCATCGTCGGCAAGCTGCGCACCTTCGGCCTTGACGTGGCCGAGGTAGACGGCCACGATTTTGAGCAGCTGGAAGCGGCCTTCGCCCACGCGCGCTCTGTCCGCGGCGTACCCTCGGCCATAGTGATGAAAACCACCAAGGGCAAGGATGTCAGCTTCATGGAAAACCAGGTCGAATGGCACGGCAAGGCCCCGAACGACGAGCAGTATCAGACCGCGATGGACGAATTGAGCGCCCTTTTGGCGGGATTGGAGGCGGAATAAAATGGCTGATGTGAAAAAAATCGCTACCCGTGACAGCTACGGCAAGGCCCTTGCCGAGCTCGGCGCGGAGCATGACGACCTGATAGTGTTCGACGCCGACCTCTCCGGCGCGACCAAGACGGCCACCTTCAAAAAGGCTTTTCCAAATCGCCACTACAACTGCGGCATCGCCGAGGGCAACATGATAGCCGTGGCCGCCGGCGCGTCCACAATGGGGCTGGTTCCCTTCGCCTCGAGCTTTGCCATGTTCGCGGCGGGCCGCGCCTTTGAGCAGGTGCGCAACAGCATCGGCTACCCGCACCTCAATGTAAAAATCGGCGCGACCCACGGCGGCATCTCCGTCGGCGAGGACGGCGCTTCCCACCAGTGCTGCGAGGACTTTGCCCTTATGCGCTCCATCCCTGGCATGGTTGTAATGAGCCCCGCCGACGACGTGGAGGCCCGCGCGATGGTCCGCGCTGCATACGAGCACGAGGGCCCGGTCTACATGCGCTTTAGCCGCTACGGTACCCCGGTGTTCCACGATGCGGAGAGCTTCAGCTTTGAGATCGGCAGGGGTGAGCTGCTGCGCGACGGTTCCGACGTGGCGATAATCGCCAACGGCCTGCTGGTCGCCGAGGCTGTCGAGGCGGCGGAGACGCTCGCCGGCATGGGCATTTCCGCGCGCGTCATCAACATGGCGACGATAAAGCCCCTGGACGAGGAAATGGCGCTCGCCGCCGCGCGCGAATGCGGCAGGATAGTCACCTGCGAGGAGCATTCCGTCATCGGCGGCCTGGGCGAGGCCGTGTGCTCGCTGCTCAGCGAAAAGCTTCCCACCCCCGTCAGGCGCGTCGGCGTCAATGACGAGTTCGGCCACTCCGGCCCCGCAGGTCCGCTGCTCAAGCAGTTCGGCCTGTGCGCGGAGAATATCGTGAAGGTCACGAGGGAGCTTTGCGGCAAGTAAAATAATTCTGGACAGTAGGGAGAACAAGCAGATGAAAAAAGTGTTAGTCGCTATGATAGTAATGCTTTTCGGCATGATACTCCTGGGCGGAGTATTTGGAATGATCTTCGGCGGCGGCGTAGAGCAAAGTTATATTTATCCCATATATGCCGGCTTCACCCTACTGGCCGGGCTTGTTGTCGGCGCCGCGGTGGTGCTCTATGAGGAGCTTGAAAAGCTCCGGGAAGAAATCAAAAGCATCAGGGAAGACGCGGAAAAATCGAAAACAGAGTGACAAGCAGCTTCCGGTAAAAAATGCCTTGCACGGCGCGCGGAAAACCGCGCGCCGTTTTTTTGCAAAATTCCCTTGACAAATACCCCTGTGGGGTATATACTCAAAAATACCCCTCGGGGGTATACTAACAGTTGAGGTGCGCAAAATGGACAAATGCGAATGCCGCGGCAAGACGACCCAGCGCTCCGAGGACGAGCGCAAGAAGCTCATCAACCGCCTCAGCCGCATCGAAGGGCAGGTGCGCGGCATACGCGCCATGCTGGAAAACGACGCCTACTGCACGGACATACTCATGCAGTCGGCGGCGGTGAACTCGGCGGTGAACGCCTTCAACCGGGAGCTGATTGCCAGCCATATGCACCACTGCGTCGCGCGCGACCTGCGCGAGGGTAAGGACGAGGTGATCGACGAGCTGGTGCTGACCCTGCAAAAGCTGATGAAATGATACTTTTGCGGAAAACTATACTCAAGCCGGTTCGATGGGAGGTCTTGATTTTGGTACAGTACAACGTCAGCGGGATGAGCTGCGCCGCGTGCAGCGCCCGCGTGGAAAAAGCGGTCTCGAAGGTTGCGGGAGTCTCCTCCTGCTCGGTGAGCCTGCTGACAAACTCGATGGGCGTGGAGGGCACCGCCTCCGCGCAGGATATAATAGCGGCGGTAGAGGCCGCGGGCTACGGCGCGTCCCTCAAAGGCGCGTCCGGCGAAAGCAAGGCCGCATCCGCACCGGCGGAGGATTCCCTTGCCGATAAGGAGACGCCGCGCCTGAAGCGCCGGCTTATAGCCTCCATAGGTTTTCTGCTCGTGCTGATGTACATCTCCATGGGGCACGGCATGTGGGGCTGGCCGCTGCCCGCCTTTTTCGAGGGCAACCACGTCGCCGTTGGCCTGGCCCAGTTGCTGCTGGCGGCGATCGTTATGGTGATAAACCAGAAATTCTTCATCAGCGGCTTCACCAGCCTGTGGCACCGCGCGCCGAACATGGACACGCTCGTCGCGCTCGGCTCCACGGCGGCATTTGTCTACAGCAGCTATGCCCTCTTCGCCATGACCGGTGCCCAGCTTACCGGCGGCGCGGAGGCGGCGTCGCACTACGCGCATGAGTTTTATTTCGAGTCCTCGGCGACGATCCTCTCGCTCATCACCGTCGGCAAAATGCTCGAGGCCCGCTCCAAGGGCCGCACCACGGACGCGCTTCGCTCGCTGATGCGCCTCGCGCCGAAGACGGCGACGGTCATCCGCGGCGGCGCGGAGGTCACGGTGCCGGTGGAGCAGGTGCAGAAGGGCGACGTTTTTGTCGTGCGCCCGGGCGAAAACATCCCCGTTGACGGCAGGGTGCTCGACGGCGAGAGCGCGGTAAACGAATCGGCCCTGACCGGCGAGAGCGTCCCCGTCGACAAGTCCGCCGGGGACAGCGTTTCCGCCGCCACGCTCAACCAGTCCGGCTTCCTGCGCTGCGAGGCCACCCGCGTGGGCGAGGACACTACCCTGTCCCAGATAATCCAGATGGTCAGTGACGCCGCCGCCACCAAGGCCCCCATCGCGAAGATTGCCGACAGGGTCTCCGGCGTGTTCGTCCCCGCGGTTATCAGCATTGCAGTTTTGACTACGATAGGCTGGCTTCTTGCCGGGCAGACCGCCGGCTTTGCGCTCGCGCGCGGCATCTCCGTGCTGGTGATAAGCTGCCCCTGCGCGCTGGGCCTGGCAACTCCCGTGGCCATCATGGTCGGCAACGGCATGGGCGCGAAAAACGGCATTTTGTTCAAAACCGCCGTCTCCCTCGAGCAGGCCGGAAAGGCCGAGATTGCCGCGCTGGATAAAACCGGCACCATCACATCCGGCGAGCCCGAGGTCACGGATATTCTCCCCGCACAGGGAGTCACGGAAAATGAGCTGCTGCGTCTTGCGCTCTCCCTTGAGCGCAAGAGCGAGCACCCCCTCGCCCGCGCCATTCTGCGCCGCGGGCAGGAGCAGGGGCTTGACGACGCGCCCGAGGCCGACGGCTTCAAGGCCCTGCCGGGCAACGGCCTGAGCGGGACCCTCGGCGGCGCGGAGGTTTTGGGAGGCAAGCTTGAGTTTATCTCCGCCCATACCGAAATCCCGCCGGAGATGCTTGAACGCGCCAGAACGCTGGCGGAGCAGGGCAAAACGCCGCTGTTTTTCAGCCGCGCGGGAGCTCTCGCGGGAGTCATTGCCGTGGCGGATGTGATAAAGCCCGACAGCCGCCAGGCGGTGCGCGAGCTGCAAAACATGGGCCTTCGCGTCGTCATGCTCACCGGCGACAACGAGCGCACCGCCAAGGCCATCGGCACGCAGGCGGGCGTGGACGAGGTCATAGCCGGCGTCCTGCCCGACGGTAAGGAGAGCGTCATCCGCTCGCTGAAGAAAAAGGGCCGCGTCCTCATGGTCGGCGACGGAATAAACGACGCCCCCGCCCTCACCCGCGCGGACATCGGCGTGGCCATCGGCGCGGGAACGGACGTGGCCATCGACGCGGCGGACATCGTGCTGATGAAAAGCCGCCTGAGCGACGTGCCCGCCGCCATACGCCTGAGCCGCGCGACGCTGCGTAACATCCACGAAAACCTGTTCTGGGCTTTTTTCTACAACAGCATCGGAATCCCGCTCGCCGCCGGGGTATTTATACCGCTGGGCCTGACCCTCAACCCCATGTTCGGCGCGGCGGCGATGAGCCTGTCGAGCTTCTGTGTAGTCAGCAACGCGCTGCGGCTGAACCTGTTCAGGCTGCACGACGCGTCAAAGGATAAAAAAATCATCAGGAAACAGAATAAGGAGGATACGGTCATGGAAAAGACAATGAAAATCGAGGGCATGATGTGCGGTCATTGCGAGGCGAGGGTGAAGAAGGCTCTCGAGGCTCTGCCCGAGGTCGAGCAGGCCGAGGTCAGCCACGCCGAAGGCACAGCGGTCGTGACGCTCAAGGCCGAATTGAGCAACGACGCGCTCAAGGCCGCGGTAGAGGCGCAGGACTATAAGGTTCTGTCCGTAAGCTGAACCGTCAAAGCGGCGGCTCCGTGGGAGCCGCCGCGGCTGGTACCTGGAGCGGGGCCAGCCCGCCCGCGAATTGCACCCCGGCGAAAACGGCCGCACCGAATGGTGCGAGGCCGTGGACGGCGAACAGTAGGCAAGCTCTCATAACAGACAAAAACCGGCACAGCCAAAAGGCTGTGCCGGTTCCGCTTTAATTCACAGTGCTTTTCCGCAAGCTCTTACGCCGCGGGAATTACGAGCACCTGGCCGATCCAGATTTCGCTCGGGTTCTTGATAATGTCGCGGTTGGCCTCATAGATTTCAATCCATCTGCCGGAATTGCCCTTGCCGTAAATCTTAACGGCTATCACAGTCAGGCAGTCGCCGGGCTGCACGGTGTAGGTGCGGCCTGTGTAAACCGGCTTCTCGGGCTCTACGGGCTTCTCAGGCTCCACGGGAACCTCGGGCTCCGGCTCGGTCTCAGTGCCGGCAACAATGGTGATGCGGCCGGCGCTCTCGCCGTACTGCGCGGCGGTGACGGTGCCGCCCAGCTCATCAACTATGTAGTTTATGAGCACGGCGTTGTCAATCATTACGCTGTCCTTGAGCAGCTTGTCGGTTTTGAACATCACAAAGCCGTCGCCGCCGCTCTTGAGCATGTAGTTGTGAGATGCCAGAGTGTAGGTCTTGTTCACATCCAGCGGCTCGCCGCCGACCATGACGTTGCTGACGCGGTAAGCGCCGTCAACACTTACAAACTCCTTCTCGTCGTTGGTCACGACAGAGCTGGGAACGGACAGGTCGATGGTATAGCTGATGCCGGAAACCTGGAGGAATCCGCCGTTCTCCTCGGGCAGATTGCGGGAGCCGAACTCGAGCGCATCGAGAATCTTCTGTCCGGTGGTCTCAACAAGGCAGGCCTCGTTGCCGAAGGGATGCACGTTTATGATGTCCTCATAAGTAACGTCGCCCGCGGCGATGTCCGCACGCACGCCGCCGCCGTTGACGAAGGCGATTTCAGCGCCCAGCATCGTGCGGTAAGCGTCGGCACACAGGTCGCCCAGGTTGGTCTCGCCGCTGCGGACAAGGCGGTTGCCGTTGGCGTCCTTGGTGGTCAGCAGAACCTCGGACTTGGCAACGACCTTCTTCAGCTCAGCCTCAAACGCATCGTTCTTGGCCTTGACGACGGCCGCAACCGCCTCGTCGCTTCCGGCGTAGCCGGTCACAAGCTCATGGGCGATCTCGCCGGTCGCGGTGTCGATAACGATCTTGCCTATGGCGGCCAGCTTGGTGCCGGTCTGCGCCCAGACGACTTCCTTGCCGTCCTTGTTGGCTACGGTCTTCTCGATCTGCTCGTGGGAATGCCCGTCAATCATAACGTCAATGCCGTTGGTGTTTGCGATAACGGTCTGGGACTTCCACTCCGGCGTGGTGCCGTCGTCACCCAGATGGCCCACGGCCACAACATAATCCGCGCCCTCGGCCTTGGCTGCGTCAACAGCCTTCTGCACGGCAGCGTACAGATCCTTGCCGTTATTTCCCTGCTGGAAGCTGTAGATGTAATTGCCCGCGCCGTCCTGGAAATAGGTCGGAGTGGACTTGGTGAAGGTCTCGGGAGTGTCGATTCCCACATAGGCCACCTTCACGTCACCGTAGCTGACGATTTTGTAAGCGTCAAACACGGGCTTGCCCGCCAGGTCGGTGAAGTTGGAGCATATGTAGGTGTACTGCGCCTTGTCCTTCGCCAGGCTGAGGTAGTTGTCCATGCCGTAGTCGAACTCATGGTTGCCGGGGATGGCAATGTCATAGCCGACAGCGTTCATGATCTCAACTATAGCCGAGCCCTTGGTCAGGGTGCCGATGGGGCCGCCCTGGATTGCGTCGCCGGCGTCAACCAGAGTGACGTTGGCCTCGCCATAAAGGGCCTCCATCTCCGCCTTGTAGGCGGCAACTCCTGCGTAGCCGACATTGGTCACGATCCCATCCTTGACCGTCTGGTCGATTCCGCAGTGTACGTCGTTGGTGTGCAGGATAACGATTTTGTCAGTCTCCGCGGCGGGAGCAGTTTCCTCATCCGCGAAAGTCGGCACTGCCAGGCACAGGGTCATAACGACCGCGAGCAGCAGCGCCAGAAGCTTCTTGCTCATTTTTTTCGCTCACCTTTCTTTTTCTTAATTAGCCGGACGGGCCACAACATATGCAGACCTCCCAAGCTTGTTACCCCCATTATACAGGGTTTAATTCCCTCTTTCAAGTGCAAATGCGTAATTTGTTATTTTTTTTGCAGTTTTTTCACGCCCTCAAGAAAACGGCTTAATTTTATAATAGGCTCCTTGTTCTTGCCAATCCATGCCAGATGTGGTAAAATCTTCTTAAAATACTCTACATTTTTGATTTGGGTGTGATGCAATGCCGGAATTCAAGGTGTATTTCTGCGATGAATACGTCTACATCGGCGCACGCGCGTACAGGAGCAACGAAACGCTCACCGCCTGCCTGGGGCTTGACGAGCGGGAAGTGAACCACTGCCTCGTCCGGCTCTGGCGGCTTGCCCCGTCGGCGAGCCTCAACGCCGTTAACGCGGAGCAGCTGCGCTCTTTTCTCTCCTGTTTACAGCAGACGCACGAGGTTTTTCTGCGTCTCAACGCCCTGGCCGCGTCTCTGCCGCCCATTCGGGACGGCGCTCTGCTGCCCCCGGCGGAGCGTTTGCTGACGGGTATCCTTGACCGCCTCTGCTCTGACGGTGGCGCTGCAAACGTGGAAGCAGACGATTTATTCTATTTTACCGACTTTTACTTTCTCCGCATTGCCTCCAGGCTGACCCGCCTGTCCGGAGGCGAGGCCGCCTGTGAGCTGGACCTGCTCAACAGCGGCATCGCCGGGCTTTTCGACCTCTATATATCCCTCGCCGGCGACATATTGCAGGCCCGGCGCGTCTATTCCGAATTTCTGGACAAATACATCCACGAAAAGCGCTCTTTCCCGGGCGGCGGCGAGCTGGCTGACTGCCTCTCACGTTACAGGCGGGACAGCGGGCAGTCCGTCGGGCGCGAGCAGCTCCCGGACGGCTTCCGGGGAAAGATCTCATATGAACCCTTCACAGACGAAAACGGGCAGCCGCGCCTTGCCCTGTCCTGCAGCTTCGAGCGGCTGCGCGACTTTCTGTACGTCGATTTTTTCCGGGGTCTTGAGCGCTCCCATCTGCCCCGGCACTGCGACAACTGCGGCCGCTATTTTCTTCTTGCCGGCGGCAAATACAGCTGCTACTGCGACCTCCCCCTCCCCGGCGACCCGGAGAAAACCTGCCGCGGCATCGGCGCGAAGAAACGCTACGGCAGCAAGTGCAGGAACGACCCCGTCTGGCTGACCTACAACCGCGCCTACAAGGCCCACTATGCCCGCTGCATGAGGGGCAAAATGAGCGAGGAGGATTTTGAGCGCTGGTCCCGCTACGCTGCCTCGCTCCGCGCCCAGGCCTCCGCCGGCGAGATTAGCCCGGAGCAGTACGAGCTGTTGATTCGCGAATAGCTAAAAATGCCGTGTCCATGACGGACACGGCATTTTTCATACTAAGCCCTGATAAAAAGCTCCAAGAGCTTTTTATCTTTCTTTGCACGGTTTATTCTTCGGTCAATCGTCAACTGAGAAGCGGTACTCGATATACTTTTCGTACACCTCTCCGGCGCGCAGGAGAGGGGACGGAAAATTTTCGTGGTGCACCGCATCGGGAAAATGCTGCGGCTCCAGGCACACGCCGCTGTGCGCGCGGTAGTGCTTGTTGCCCTTGCCAATTCGTGCGCCGATGCCGCCGCCGTTGTAGAGCTGAAGGCCCGGCAGGTCGGTCCAAAGCTCCATTCTGCGCCCCGTCTCCGGCTCCGAGAGCACCGCAGCGGGCCGCTCTCCCCCGTCGAGCACGAGGTTGCAGTCCAGATATGCCATTCCCACGTTTCGCGCAGCACGGAAATCGTAGTCCGTGCCCGCAACCTCCGCCAGCTTCCCTGTCGGCAGCAGCTTCTCGTCCACTCCCGTCAGGTGCGAGGCGTTTATCTGCAAAACGTGCCCGCCGACCGTGCCCGTGCCGGTGAAGTTAAAATAGCTGTGGTTAGTGATGCTGCACACCGTATCGCGGTCGCTGCGGGCTGTGTACTCAAAGCGCAGTCGGCCGCCGGTGAGCGTGACGCGAACCTCGACGCTCAGCTCTCCCGGAAAACCGTCCTCAAGGTGTGGGCTGACCCGGCGCAGCAGAACGCTGTCGCCCTCGCTGTCGAAGTCCCAGAGCTTTTTGTGAAAGCCAACGCCGCCGTGGAGGGTGTTGCCGTTCTCGTTGGCCGTCAGCGGCCAGACCTTCCCGCCCAGCGGAAGCTCCGCCCGGGCGATCCGGTTGGCGCAGCGGCCCGCGCAGGCGCCGAGGTAGATGTCGTCGTTTACATATTCTTCCAGCGCGTCATAGCCGAGCACGATGTCGTCCGGATTCCCGTTTCTGTCGCGCGTCATAATTGACTGCACTATCGCGCCGTAGTCCGAGAGTGTGACCGCCGTGCCGTCGCATCCGTCGAGCGTTATGAGGTGCGCCTGTCTTCCGTCCGGCAGCGTGCCCCAATCCCTGAGTGTAAGCTTCATGCGCTTTTCACCTCCGTATTTTTCAATAATTCATGTCTCTCTCAAAGGAGAGGTACCTTGTTCCCTGAAAGGACAGCATTCCCCTGTCGCCCTCGGCGAGCAAACCGTACTCCGGGCCGCTGACGTGCAGCTCAAGCCTGTCGCCGCTCTCGAACTGGAAGGTAACGTAATAGCTGGTTGAGCTTGTGCTGTGCATTGCGCCAATATTCCCGGCGTGATGGTGGTGTGACACATTTGTCCGCTTTGCGGTTACGAAGGCCGGAACCGTGAGCCGCGGGGAGTTGTTATTCCGGCTCCACTGGCCGAGGCCCTTTACAATCACCACGACAAATACGGCAATCACCAGGCCGAACACAAAGAGGAAAAGTATCCTCATAGCGTTGAAGCCGCCGTAAAAGCCTCCCACGTATCCCATTTCCCGCGCCTCCCTCGCTGCGGCTTAGAAACCTTCAGCCCAGTTTTTAAGTGTGCCTTCGTCCTCGAAGGATTTGAAAATGCGGCCTGGCAGCAGCTTTGCGCCCGGGCAGCTGGGGGCGAGCTTTTCGTTGGTCGCGCCCATGGCGCTGCCGCCGGAAGTGGCAAAGGGAATGATGGTTTTTCCGGAAAAATCGCAGCTTTCCAGGAAGGTGTTGATTATCGTTGGAGCGACGTACCACCAAATCGGGAAGCCCAGGAAAATACGGTCGTATTCGGCGATATTTTCAGGAATACCAACGATTTCCGGGCGGGAATCGGGGTCGTTCATCTCCAGCGTTGTGCGGCTTTTCTTGTCCATCCAGTCCAGGTCAGCCTTGGTGTATGGCACCTTCGGCTTGATCTCGAACAGGTCGGCCGACAGCGCGCCGGCAAGGGTCTTTGCCAGACGGGCAGTCACGCCGCTGGCGGAAAAACAGGCTACAAGTGTTTTCATTCAAAGCACCTCTTTACAATTTTTTCTAATTCTTATTGCGAGTTGATGATCATTTTCAGGTCTTTACTTGCCGAAGTAACCGCTGATTTCCTTCATACGCTCCGACTGCCTGACGCGGAAGGGACAGCGGCGGTCGCAGTGACCGCAGGCAACGCAGTCGCCGGCCTTTCGCTCAAGCTTTTCGTAGTGTCCGCGGGCAAGGGTGTCGCCGGCCTTGGCGAGGTCGTAGTACTTGTTGATGAGCGCGATGTCCAGCCCGGCGGGGCAGGGGTGGCAGTGGGCGCAATAGACGCACTTGCCCTCGGCCTCGGCGGGGGCAAAGGTGGCGATGACGGAATAGTCGCGCTCCTCCGGCGGCGCGTCAAAAAAGGCCAGCAGGCGGCGTACGTCGTCGCGGTTTCTTATCCCCGGCAGCACCGTGAGCACGCCCGGCTTGTCGAGGGCGTATTGCAGGCACTGGTAATCCGTCAGCGCGGAGCCGAAGGGGGAGGTTTTCGCGCCGAGGAGCTGGCCGCCGCCGTAGGGCTTCATGACGGAAATGCCCACGCCCTCAGCCTCGCAGCGGCGGTAGAGTCCGGCGCGCTCGTCCACGCCGCCGACGGCGTACTCGCCATGGCTGTAGTCATAGCCGGGGTTGATGCTGAACATGAGCATGTCAATTATTCCCATATCCAGCACCCGGTTTATCATCCTCGGAGTGTGCGAGGACAGGGCTATGCGGCGCACCGCGCCGGATTTCTTAAGCTGCTGGATATAGTCCACGACGCCGTTTTTCAGCACGGCGTCAAGGTCGGGCTCTTCGTCGATGCAGTGGATGAAGCCGAAGTCGATGTAGTCGGTTTTCAGGTTTTTCAGCTGCCAGTCCACCGAGCGCTTGATTTCATCAAGCGCTGTCGTCCAGCCGTATTTGCCGCTTGAGTAGTCCGCGCCGAAGTGGAGCTGGAGGTAAACCTTTTCCCTCGCGCCGGAGAGGGCTTTGCCATATGCCGGAAAGAGCGCGGCGTCGGAGCTTGCCACATCGAAGTAGTTCACGCCCTGCTCCACGGCGAGCTGGACGGTTTCTATCATCTCGCACTCGCCGGCTTCGCTTATGCACGCCGCGCCGAGGCCGAGCGCGCTTATCTCTTCCCCGCCGTGGGGGAGTCTGCGGTATTCCATTTGCATCTCCTTGTCCGATTTTTTACCATATTGACCCAGCTCCGGGTGAGAGCTGGGTCAACTTTTTTTAGGGTTGAAATGGCTGATCAGTCGTCGGTTTCCCAGTTGTGGTAGACGTTCTGGACATCGTCGTTATCCTCGAACATGTCGAGCATCTTCTGCATGTTCTTGATATCGCCCTCGTCGGTGAGCTTGATGTAGCCGTTCTGGGGGATCATCTCGGCCTGGGCGGAGAGGAGCTTGTATCCCGCGTTTGTCAGCGCCTCGGCTACGGCGGCGACGTTGTCGGGCTGGGTGTAGACGTTGAAAATCTCGCCGTCGGGCTCAAAATCGTCGGCGCCGGCCTCAAGGGCGGCCTCCATAACGGTGTCCTCGTCGAGCTCCTCGTCCTCGTTGTCGATGACGATGACGCCCTTGCGGTCAAAGGACCAGGATACGCAGCCGGTTGCGCCCATGTTTCCGCCGTATTTGTCGAAATAATGGCGCATTTCCGAGGCGGTGCGGTTGCGGTTGTCGGTCATGGTCTCGACTATCACGGCGACGCCGTTGGGTCCGTAGCCCTCGTAGTTGATGCGCTCGTAGTTGGAGGTGTCGCCGCTGCCGAGAGCCTTGTCGATGGTGCGCTTGATATTGTCGTTGGGCATGTTCGCGGCCTTGGCCTTGGCAATTACGGTGGCGAGGCGGGAGTTGTTGTTCGGGTCGCCGCTGCCGCCTTCCTTGACGGCGACTATCATTTCACGGGCGATTTTCGTGAAGGTCTGGGCGCGCTTGGCGTCCGCCGCGCCCTTGGTTTTCTGTATGTTGTGCCATTTGGAATGTCCTGACATTTATTAACAGCCCCTTGTGTATTGATTTATCCTTGTTATTTTAGCACACAAGTGCTTGAATAGCAATAGCTTGGCGGGAAAAATTGGGGCGGGGCGGTTTTTCTTTTTGAGATTTTATAATTTTGTTGCATATGTTGCTGCAATTTTGCGGGCTTGGGGACGTATGGGTAGAGATGGGTTTGGGGCGCGAGGAAAAGAGCGCCCCGGGAAAGGGGGCGCTCTTGAGTGGGATTATACAATTATCAGCCGAACACGGCAATCAGGAAGCCCGCGGCTATGGCCGAGCCGATGACGCCGGCAACGTTCGGGCCCATGGCGTGCATGAGCAGGAAGTTCGACGGGTTCGCCTTCTGGCCCTCGACCTGGGACACGCGCGCCGCCATGGGCACCGCGGACACGCCGGCGGAGCCGATGAGCGGGTTGATCTTGCCGCCGGAGAGCCTGTACATCAGCTTTCCGACAAGCAGCCCGCCAACGGTGGACAGCGAGAAAGCCACCAGGCCAAGCACGACTATCATCAGGGTCTGGGCGCTCAGGAAGCGGGAGGCGACAGTCGTCGCGCCGACGCTGATGCCCAGGAAGAGCGTGACGATGTTCATCAGCGCATTCTGCGCCGTGTCGCTCAGGCGCTCGGTCACGCCCGTCTCGCGCAGGAGGTTGCCGAACATGAGGCAGCCGATGAGCGGGGCGGTGGACGGGATGAGCAGGATGACGAAGGTCGCGACGACAATGGGGAAGATTATCTTCTCGGTCTTGGAGACCTCGCGCGCCTGCTCCATCTTCACCTTGCGCTCCGTCTCCGTGGTCAGCGCGCGCATGATGGGCGGCTGGATGAGCGGGATGAGCGCCATGTACGAGTACGCGGCGATGGCGATCGGGCCGAGCAGGTGCGGGGCCAGCAGGCCCGTGGTGTAAATCGCCGTCGGGCCGTCGGCGCCTCCTATGATTCCGATGGAGCCGGCCTCCTGGCCGGTGAAGCCCATGCAGACAGCGCCGAACATGGCCAGAAAGACGCCCAGCTGCGCGGCAGCGCCCAGCAGCATCGACGACGGACGGGCAATCAGCGGGCCGAAGTCCGTCATCGCGCCGACGCCGATGAAGATAAGGCAGGGATAAACGCCGGCCTTGACGCCGATGTAGAAGATGTCGAGCAGGCCGCCGTGGTGGATGATGTCGGTGAAGGACAGCTCCTGGATTATTTCCGGCTCGGCAAGGGTGCCGTCCTCGATCAGGGTCAGCGCGGTTATGATGCAGTCCTCGGCCGTCATGCCGTCCACATCAGCCACCCCGGCCGACTCCAGAAGAGCGGCCGCATACTCGTCCTCCGTCATGTTCCGGTTCTCGTCCACGTTGAACATGGCAATCTCGTTGGCGGCGTCGTAGGGGCAGTTGTAGACATAGGCGTCCCACATGGCCATGTGGTACAGCCCCGCGCCGGGTATGTTCGTCAGCAGCGCGCCGAAGGCGATGCCGACGAGCAGCAGCGGCTCAAACTTCTTGTGGATGCCCATGTAGAGCAGCACGCAGGCGACGGCTATCATCACCAGGTACTTCCAGCCGCCGGAGGCGAAGAACCCGGCGAAGCCGGACTCGTTGACCAGCTTGGACAGGGTTTGTAAGATATTCATACCGCCGCCTCCTTATGCCAGGATGAGCAGAGGCGCACCGGTGTCCACGCTTGTTCCCTTCTGGGCGACGATCTGGGCAACCGTGCCGTCGCGGGGGGCGGGAATCTCATTCTCCATTTTCATGGCCTCGAGTATCATGAGCACATCGCCGGCCTTGACCGCGTCGCCGGCGTTGACGTTGACGCGCAGGATGGTGCCGGGCATGGGGGCGGCGACGGTTTCGCCGGCGGCGGTCACCGCAGGGGCGGCAGG
>JAMPGF010000160.1 GCA_023664105.1 Butyricicoccus sp.
CCTTCGGCGCTATAAAAAGTAGACGTTGTCTACTTTTTAATGAAGTTTAGTATAATATGATTATAGCGCAAACTTAAGATTTAACAAGTACGCACATTCAGGTGCGGTACTTACCTAAAGGGAAGTGTGAAGATGGAACAGCGCTGCATATCCTCCGAGTGCCTGAGCACGACGGGCTTCAGCTATACGCTCTCGCTGATAAACGGCAAGTATAAGATGACGATACTCTATACCCTCATGGAGTTCGGCACGGTGCGCTTCAACGAGATGAAAAAATACATCGGCGCCATTTCCTACAAGACCTTGAGCGCCACGCTCAAGGAGCTGGAAGCGGACGGCCTTGTAAACCGAAGGGAGTACCCCCAGATTCCGCCCAAGGTGGAGTACAGTCTCACGGAGCGGGGAAAGTCCCTGATCCCGATTTTGGACGGGATGTGCGAGTGGGGCCACAAAAACCGGATATAGCGAAACCCCGCCCCATAGGGGGCGGGGTTCCAGACTGTCAAAAAACCTCGTAGAGTTCGCGGCGCGAACGCCGCGAAAAAAACTAATCGTTTTTTCCGGCGGCGTGTACGTCGGAAAAAACACTTTGCGCGCAGCGAGCGTGCGAGTTGTCCGCCAGCAGCGGACAGCGAGTGCGCAGAGCGGAGCGAAGCCTTCTCGAAAAAGTGGCTTTGCCACTTTTTCGACACGCTCAAACCCCGCCCCATAGGGGGCGGGGTTCAGCCTGTTTTGCCTTATCGGCTTATTGAATCTCCAGCTTACGGCTTGCCGGCTTATGCTCGATGAGCTTGGGCAGGGTGAGCGTGAGCACGCCGTCGGTGAAGCTGGCGCTGATGGCATCGGTGTCGATGCCCTGGGTGTCGAAGCTTCTGGAGAAGCTGCCGTAGGAGCGCTCGCAGCGGACGTAGTTGCCCTTCTTGTCCTTCTGCTCGTACTCGGAGTGCCGCTCGGCGCTGATGGTCAGCCGCCCGTCGGACACGTCGACGCTGATGTCGCCCTTCTTGAAGCCCGGCAGGTCGGCCTCGAGTACGAACTCGTTGCCGTTGTCGCGGATATCGGTGCTGAACGAGCCGTGCCCGCGCTCACCGAAGAACTCGCGCTCCATATCCTCCATGGCGCGGAAGGGGTCGTAAACGTTGACGGAATTACGTCTGGAATAAGGTGTAAGGAACATGATAAAAACCTCCGTTTATGATATTTTTCTTATTACTTTTTCTGCCCCGGCGAAGCCTTCGCTTCCCCCTTGGAACAATTATTATCATACCCTTACTTTGTGAACAAATATGCCGGAAAATGTTACGCAAAAATGAATTTTTAGCACTCTCGGGGCGAGAGTGCTAAAATGCTTTTCCTCAGTAAAAAGTTGCCACATCGTCCTCCGGAGGCAGCGCGGACTCGATCTCCACCGCGCCCAGCACGGGCCCGGGCCTGTCGTAGGCGGGGTGCTTCCTTACGGCGATCTTCGCCGTGAGCGTGATCCAGTCCCCGCTGCCCAAATCCTTCCGCGCGGCGTTTTCCACCACCAGCCCGGCGAAGGTTATGTCGTTTGCGCAGCAGTTCATAAGCCTGCGCCCGATGACGAAGCAGCCGTCCGGCAGTTCGTCACTCGTGGAGACCAGCCCCTTAAACCGCACGGTCTTGCCGTTGTACTTCTTCAGGTTCTCGCCCAAATCGCTGTACCAGATGGCGTAGTCCCTGTCCTCGATCTCCACAACAGGCGCGTCCAGGTCAAAGGGCAGGGGGTCCTCCGTCTCGTCGTAGTCCACGCTTCCGTCGGGGTGCTCAAAGGCGATGTCGCAGCGGCGGTTGACGGCGCGGATAATTTTGTGGAAGGGCTGCATGTCGATGCCCTTCTCCGTCCGGTTGAGCACCACGAGCTCGCAGCTTTTGAGCTTGTCGAACACCAGCTGCCGCATATTCGCGTTGTAGCTGACGAAGCTCCGGCTGTCGGCGAACAGGAATTCCTGATAAACCGCCCAGTTTTCCGGCATGTTCTGATAGAGCGTGTCCAGCATCCACATGCCGTTGTACTCGACCATCACGCGCTCGATGTACAGATCCCGCGCAAAGCCTCGCAGACGCTCGCCTGTAAGCTCTTCCTCGCTGTCCAGGCTGCGGATAAAGACGTTTTTCTTCTTAAACCGGGACAGATCGTACTCGACCTCCCCCTCCTCGCACAGCAAAATCAGCGTGCGTTCGCCGCGGTTAAAGCGCTTGTCTTCCAGCGTCTGCTGGATAAACTTCGTCTTTCCGGCCTCCAAAAAGCCGGTGAACAGATAAACCGGAATCTCCGGCTCGTTGTTTATGAGATCCTCTTTCATGGCTCCTTATACCGTTCCTCGATTAAAAGTGCAATAACGTTACCGTGCGCAAAGCTTGGAATAGCAATGGGTTGGTAGCAAGTTTAAGGTTCCTTTTGATACTTTTAGCCATAGGCTTTAAGAGGCTCTAATGCTCACTCCATTTCGCAAAGAGCCTCTAAATCTTTCAAGAAAAAGTATTACCCCTGTACGCCGAACAGCGCGCCCAGCGCCGCGGTGTCAAGCTGCGAGCCGATGACGCAAAGCCGCCCGGTCACGCCCGCGCTGCCGCGCCGCACGTCCTGCTCGCCGGGGACGTGGTCGAAATGTATCCACTGCCCGTCGGCGCAGTCGACAATGCCCTTGGCGCGCAGCACCGCGCCGTACTTTGCCTCGTCCTCCAGCGCGTTGAGGATGCCGCGAATTTCCTGCTCGCTAAACTTCTTCGCCGTCTCCACGCCCCAGCTGACAAACACCTCGTCCGCGTCGTGCTCCCCGTCGTGGTGGTGATGGTGGTGGTGATGCTCGTGGCCGTGATGGTGATGATGCTCGTGCTCGTGCTCGTGGTCATGGTCGTGGTCGTGGTCGTGATGATGCTCGTGCTCATGGTCATGCTCATGATGGTGCTCATGCTCATGACGGCAGGCGGGGCAGTCGCAGTCCTCGTCGTGGTCATGGTGGCGGTGATGCTCATGCGCCAGCTCCTCCAGCTCATGCTCGAGCGTGTCGGTGCGCTCCACGGCGGCGAGGATATCCGCGCCGGCAAGCTGCTCCCAGGGGGTGGTGATGATAACCGCCTCGGCGTTGTGCTGCCTGAGCAGCGCCACGCACTCCTCCAGCTTCTGTTCGCTCATGCCGCCCGTGCGGCTGAGCACGATGGCCCCGGCGTGCCCGATCTGGTCGTTGTAGAACTCGCCGAAGTTTTTCATGTACATCTTGCACTTGGCCGCGTCGGCCACGACGGCGGCGCTGTTGATCTCCACGCCCTCGACCCCGGCGACGGCGCGGATGATGTCGGAGAGCTTGCCCACGCCGGAGGGCTCGATGAGGATCCGGTCAGGCTTAAACTGCTCCTGCACCTGCATCAGCGCGTCGTGGAAATCGCCCACCAGCGAGCAGCAGATGCACCCGGAGTTCATCTCGTTGACCTGGATGCCCGCGTCCTGCATAAAGCCGCCGTCGATGCCTATTTCGCCGAACTCGTTTTCGATGAGCACCAGCTTCTCGCCCTGATAGGCCTCGGCGATGAGCTTTTTGATAAGCGTAGTCTTACCCGCGCCGAGAAATCCGGAAAAAATATCAGCCTTTGTCATAAAAAATCACTTCCGTAAAGAATTATTTTGCAGTATGCACTATAGCACTTTTTTCCAAACAACGCAAGAGCAAAGAAGGTCATTTCCGCGCCAAGGGCCCCCGAAATGGGGCTGGCTGTTAAACAATAAATTAATACTAAACTTCATTAAAAAGTAGACAACGTCTACTTTTTATAGCGCTGAAGGCG
>JAMPGF010000161.1 GCA_023664105.1 Butyricicoccus sp.
CGCTCCACGCGCTGCCGCGCAGGGCGCTCAGCTCCTTTTCGTGCCCCGCCGCGCAGGACAGCCGCCCCACGCTGGCGAACAGCAGCGGCTTCGTAAACGCGTGGGCGAGGATCTGGAACACCGCCGCGGCGAGTCCCGCCTGCGTGCACAACCCGATTCCCATGAACACGTAGCCCAGCTGCGCGACCGAGGAATAGGCCAGCATCCGCTTGGCGTGGTACTCCCGAAGGGCGTACAGCGAGCCGACGATCATGCCAAGGAAGCCGAGCAGCAAAACCGGGATATTCAGCCCCAGCTCGCGCACCGCCTCCAGCGAGAATACGCGCGTGTACATGCTGATCAGCAGCACGGCGTAGCCCTTGAGCACAAGGCCCGAGAGTACGGCGCTCGAGGTCGTCGTGGCGCTGCCGTGGGCGTCGGGGAGCCAGCGGTGGAAGGGAAACATAGCGCTTTTTATGCCCAGCCCCGCCGTCATCAGCGCCGCGCAAACGGCAAGCGGCAGGCGGTAGTTCTCCGCTTCCATGAGCGTTTCCAGCGCCGAGGACAGCTGCGGCATGAGCAGGTAGCCCGTCAGCGAGTAGAGCAAAATCACGCTCAGCAGGAAAAGCCCCGAGCCGAGCAGGCTCATAAACAGATAGCGAACCGTCGCCACCAGCGTGGCCCCGCCGTCCTTGACCATGACCAGCGCGCAGGCGGAGATGGTGCTTATCTCGATGAAGACGTAGCCGGTGAAGATGTCGTTGGTGAAGGTCAGCACCAGCAGCGAGGCCAGCACCATGTTGAGCATGACGCAGGCAAGGCCCATCTTTTTCCCGTCCACATCGTGGAACATGTCCCGCATGCCTCCGAGCATCGCCAGCGCGAGGACAAGGCTGAAGCACATGCCCAAAAGCGCCTGAAGCGGGCCGAAGCGGATCTCATTGCCCAGGGGCGCGGGAAATTTTCCCATCTTGAAGGCCACGGCCTCGTCCGCGCGTGCGATGCTCACAAGCAGCGCCGCGCACATAAGCGCGCAGGCAAGCGACGCACACAACGTCACGGCCCAGCTCAGGCGAGGGCTTTTCACCGCCGAGAGCAGGATCGCCGCGACCATGCACAGAAAAACGCACAGAAACGGAAGGTTGTACGCAAGCGGCATGTCACACCTTCTCTTTCTTCGTCAGCTCCAGCAGCTCGCCGAGGTCGACGGTGCCGTAGCGGGCGTGTATCCGCTGGATGAGCGCCAGCGAAAAGGCCGAGACGCTGACCGAAACCACGATTCCCGTGAGCACAAGGCCGGCGGGAATGGGGTTGACGTAGCGCGTCACGTCCGCGCCCCCGTCGGTGAGTATGGCGGCGGTGCGCCCGGCGACAAAGCCGCGCGAGGCCAGCAGCAGGAAGGTCGACGCGTCCATGATGTTGAAGGCCACGACCTTTTTTATCAGGTTCGGCTGAAGCAGCATATTCGCAAAGCCGGTCACGAACAGGAGCACAGCCGTCACGGCATAGCGGTTGTCAATTATTTCTGTCAAAAGCTCAGGCATTACAGGTCTCCTTTCGTGTAGAACGAGTAAAAGCCATACATCGTGCTCATGACAACAAGGCCGACGGCGATGTCCACCACGAGGACGATATAGCGCGAGAGCTCGCTTTCGATTTCGTTCGCGCCCAGGAAGATGTAGCAGCCGAACATCAGCGCGTAGACCATCAGGCCGCTTATGCGCACGAGGTTGAACACCCGGCGGGTGAAAAAGCGGCTGACCGCCCCCTCGCCGAAGGCCAGCGCGAAAACTATCAGCGCCGCGCCCAGCACCGAGCCGCCGGAAAAGCCGCCGCCAGGCGAGGTGTGCCCGTTGAAGAGCACGCACAGCCCGAAGCACAGCACGCAGGGCAGCAGCAGGCGGGAGATCTGATAGAGTATCGCGTCCGCGCCGCCGAAGTCCACGCCCCGCTTTTCCTCCCCGCCGGTGTTCCACAAAAGCTGCATCACGCAGCACACGGCCACGAAAAGCACGCAGGACTCGCCGAAGGTGTCGAAGCCGCGGTAGTTGAGTATCATGCCGGCGATGACGTTCTCCGCGCCCGTCTCGTGCTCGGCGTTTGCCACGTAGTGGCCGGAGACCTCGTTGACGGCGGGGTTTTCCTCCGAGCCGAAGGGCGGCATATCCATCGCCAGGGCCAGCAGCGTCAGCAGCAGGGCAAGGCACACGGCGGCGCACAGCGCGGCGTAGACCTTGGAAAATATGTCCATCTTCCGCCGCTCCGACATTCCCGCGCCTCGCCTGCTTTTTTTGCGCGGCGCGCGCTCGGCGAGCTCCGTTTTCAGCGGAAACCCGGCCTCGCCGTCCAGCCAGGCGAGGAAGGGGGGCTTTTTTTCCGTATTTTTCATTTGCCCCTGCCCCCCTTCAGCTGCCCTATCCTGTGCAGGGCGAGGATGAACAGCACGCCCGTGACGCCCGCGCCGACGGCGGCCTCGGTTATGGCAAGGTCCGGCGCGCGCAGCAGCATCCACAAAAGCGCCGTCACAAGGCTGAAGGCCGTGTAGACCAGCACCGTGTTCAGCAGCTTCCTTTGCAGCGGCGCGGCGATGGCCGTGACTATCAGGGCCAGGAGAAGGAGACATTCAAGTATTTTCATCGCCTGTCCTCCTGTGTGAATTCTTTTTTCGCGGCGGGGTTGGTGTCCAGCTCGCCTCCGGCGATGAGGTGCGTCACCGTCGGCCCGGTCAGGAACATGAACGCCAGCACCAGCAGGAGCTTGAGCGAGGCAAGGCACACTCCGCGCAGCACTATCGTCCCGGCCGCGATGAGAATCATCCCCAGCGTGTCGCCCATGGCGGCGGCGTGCATGCGGTTGAGCACGTATTTGAAGCGGAACAGGCCGAAAACCTCGGTGAAGAAGATGAAGAGCGCCAGCGCGTACAGCAGCGCGGCTATGGCTGTTCGTATCATTTTTTCCCCTCCTTCCGGCGTCCGGCGCGGATAAGGCGCATGAGCAGGACGTTGGCGGTAAAGCCCAGCAGGGCGTAGATAAGCGCCACGTCGATGAGATAGTCCGCCTCGAGATAGCGGGACAGCAGGCAGATGCAGGCGGTGACCATCGTGTTCACCGCGTTGACCGCAACGACACGGTCAGTAAAATGCGGGCCGAGCACCGCGCGCACGAGCGC
Source organism: Butyricicoccus sp. (assembly GCA_023664105.1). Taxonomy (GTDB): domain Bacteria; phylum Bacillota; class Clostridia; order Oscillospirales; family Oscillospiraceae; genus JAMPGF01. The sequence continues at coordinate 3,149 of JAMPGF010000161.1, forward strand.
GGCGAGTATGAGCGCGGCCATCGCGAGCAGTACAGCAAGCAGCAGTGTTTTTTCCATGCTCATTCCTCCAGTCTCCTTGCGCGCTTGATAAAATCAAGGCTTTCAACATCCAGGTCCATCGTGCGGTCAAGCGCGTGGACGCACAGCTCGTCGCCGTCCAGCTCCACGGTTATGGTGCCCGGCGTGAGGGTTATGGAGTTTGCCACGAGCACGCGCGCCGGGTCGGTTTTCAGCCCGGCGTTGAAGCGCACAAGCAGCGGCTCCATCTCTCTTTTGCTGTAGACGAGCCGTATCACGCACAGGTTGGCCTCCATGATTTCCTTGAGCAGGAAGATTATGTAGCGCAGTATGAGCGCGGATTTCTTCAGCAGGGCGAGCGTTCGCGCGCTGCTGTAGCCCATGAAGCGCGCGGCGAAGAGCGTTATCAGCGCGCTGACTATCACGCCAAGGACAAGGCTTGTCAAGCTCACGTCGCCGAAGATGAGCCAGAGAATGAGCAGGGCAATAAACATTTCTTACCTCCGCCTGAGTTTTCGTTTAGTTAATAAATATTATAGCACATTTTTGTTGTTTTGTCTATGTTTCCCGTGTTAATTTTCACGCCCGTCTCATAAAAAGCGAATAAGCTCAAGAAGTAAATTGGAATCAAT
>JAMPGF010000162.1 GCA_023664105.1 Butyricicoccus sp.
GACGCTCTCTTCGCCGCCGGCGCGCGCCAGGCGGGGCCGGGGGAGTTTACAAAGCGCGCGTTTCTGAACGGACGCATGGATCTGACCCAGGCCGAGGCGGTGGTTGACCTGATTAACGCCGATACTGCCGAGTGCGCGAAAAACGCCGCCGGGCAGCTCGGCGGTGCCATACTGCGCCGGACGGAGGCGGTCTACTCCGCGCTTGCCGACATCTCCACGCACTACCACGCGGTCATCGACTACCCCGACGAGGACATCGACGAGTTTCAGGCGCGCGCTTACGAATCCACGCTCGAGGAAGCCGAACGCGCCCTTGAGCGCCTGTATGCCAGCTTCGAGCGCGGCAAAATCCTGCAAAACGGCGTGCCCGCCGCGATCCTGGGCCGGCCCAACGCCGGCAAATCCTCCCTGCTCAACGCTCTTCTGGGCTACGAGCGCGCCATCGTCACCGCCGTGCCCGGCACCACGCGCGACACCATAACCGAGCGCGTGAAGTTAGGCCGCGCCCTCCTGCGCCTGACCGACACGGCAGGGATACGCGCCGCCCACGACGAGGTCGAGCGCATCGGCGTGCAGCGCAGCATGGATGCCGCGCAGAGCGCACGCCTGGCTCTGGTGCTCGTCGACCCCGGCGCGCCGGAGGAAGAGGACTGGGCCGCGCTACGAGCCGCGCAGGGCGCAGAATACATCGTCCTCGTGCTCACCAAATCCGACCTCCGCCCCGCCGCCGCACTGACCCCGCCGCCGGGGCTTCGCGTGGACGCGCGCGTCTCCGTCAGCTCCAAAACCGGCGAGGGGTTGGAAGAGCTCGCCGAAGCCGTGGACGGTTTCTTCCCGCCCTGGGACGCGCCGGCGGGCGAAATACTCACCAACGCGCGCCAGGCCGACGCGGTTTCCCGCGCGCTGGGAAGCCTTCGCGCCGCGCGCGAGGCGCTTCGCTCCGGCGAGATGCCCGACGCCGTGCTGACCGAGAGCGAGGCGGCCATGTCCGCCCTCGGCGAGCTGACGGGCCGCACCGTCCGCGAGGACATAACCGCAAGAATTTTCGAGCGCTTCTGCGTGGGGAAATAACCTGTTTCATTTAGCTTTCGCCTCACCTGCGCGCATGGGAAAATAACCCGAAAATGCCTTGTTTTGCAAGGCATTTTATGCAAAAATCACAAAAGCGCAAACAGCGAAACACAGCCCTTGCCTTTTTCATGCAAAACAGTATATAATACATTCAGTAAAACTGAAACACGTTCACTTTCTACCCGAGGGCGGAAAATGGCCCTCAGCGCGCAAACGAGAAAATTTAGGAAAGGATGATTTGATTTTGAGCAAAAAGTACGTCTATCTGTTTTCCGAGGGCAACGCGAACATGCGCGAGCTGCTCGGCGGCAAGGGCGCGAACCTTGCGGAGATGACCGCCATCGGCCTGCCCGTGCCCCAGGGCTTCACCATCAGCACCGAGGCCTGCACCCAGTATTATGAGGACGGGCAGAAGATCAACGACGATATCATGGCCGAGATCATGACCTACGTCGAGAAGATGGAGGAGATCAACGGCAAGAAGTTCGGCGACCTGACCAACCCCCTGCTCGTCTCCGTGCGCTCCGGCGCGCGCGCGTCCATGCCCGGCATGATGGACACCATACTCAACCTCGGCCTGAATGACGAGGTCGTCGCCGCCATGATAAAGGGCAACCCCGACCCGAAGTTTGAGCGCTTTGTCTACGACTCCTACCGCCGCTTCATCCAGATGTTCTCCGATGTCGTCATGGAAGTCGGCAAGAAATATTTCGAGCAGCTCATCGACAGGATGAAGGCCGAGAAGGGCGTCACCTACGACGTGGAGCTGACCGCCGCCGACCTGAAGTCCCTGGCCGAGCAGTTCAAGGCCGAGTACAGGAACCAGATAGGCGCGGACTTCCCCTCCGACCCCAAGGTCCAGCTTTACGAGGCTATCCGCGCGGTTTTCCGCTCCTGGGACAACCCGCGCGCCAACGTCTACCGCCGCGACAATGACATCCCCTACTCCTGGGGCACCGCGGTCAACGTCATGCCGATGGTGTTCGGCAACCTCAACGACAACTCCGGCACCGGCGTCGCCTTCACCCGCGACCCCGCCACCGGCGAGAAGCACCTCATGGGCGAGTTTTTGACCAACGCCCAGGGCGAGGACGTTGTCGCCGGCGTGCGCACGCCCATGCCTATCTCCGAGATGGAGAGCAAGTTCCCCCAGGCATTCTCTGAATTTATCAAGGTCTGCGACATCCTTGAGGAGCACTACCACGACATGCAGGACATGGAGTTCACCGTCGAGAACGGCAAGCTCTACATGCTCCAGTGCCGCAGCGGCAAGCGCACCGCCCAGGCCGCGCTGAAGATCGCCTGCGACCTCGTTGACGAGGGCGCCATAAGCGAGAAGCAGGCTGTGGCCATGATCGACCCGCGCAACCTCGACACGCTGCTGCACCCGCAGTTTGACACCGCCGCGCTCAAGGCCGCGACGCCTATCGGACGCGGACTGGGCGCCTCCCCCGGCGCCGCCTGCGGCAAGGTCGTCTTCACCGCCGAGGAGGCCAAGGAGTGGCACGAGCGCGGCGAGAAGGTCGTTCTCGTCCGGCTTGAGACCAGCCCTGAGGATATCGAGGGCATGAAGGCCGCCCAGGGCATACTCACCGTGCGCGGCGGCATGACCAGCCACGCTGCCGTCGTGGCCCGCGGCATGGGTACCTGCTGCGTCTCCGGCTGCGGCGATATCGCCATGGACGAGGAGAACAGGCAGTTCACCCTTGCCGATGTGACCTACAACGAGGGCGACTTCATCTCCATCGACGGCTCCACCGGCAACATCTATGCCGGCGTGATCCCCACCGTGGACGCTACCATCTCCGGCTACTTCGGCCGCATCATGGGCTGGGCGGACAAGTACCGCCGTCTCCATGTGCGCACCAATGCCGACACCCCGCACGACGCCGCCAAGGCCGTTGAGCTGGGCGCGCAGGGCATCGGCCTTTGCCGCACCGAGCATATGTTCTTCAATGAGGACCGCATCCCCGCCATCCGCGAGATGATCTGCTCCGACACCGTTGAGCAGCGCGAGAAGGCTCTTGCCAAGCTTGAGCCGATGCAGCAGGGCGACTTCGAGGGCATTTACGAGGCCATGCAGGGCATGCCCGTGACCATCCGCTTCCTCGACCCGCCGCTCCACGAGTTCGTGCCCACTGAGGAAGCCGACATTGAGAAGCTTGCCGCCGACATGGGCAAGACTGTTGATGAGATAAAGACCATAATCGCCGGACTGCACGAGTTCAACCCGATGATGGGCCACCGCGGCTGCCGCCTTGCCGTGACCTATCCGGAGATCGCCGTGATGCAGACCAGGGCCGTCATCAAGGCCGCGCTGAATGTCAAGGCAAAGCACCCCGACTGGGATCTGGTGCCCGAGATCATGATCCCGCTGGTTGGCGAGGTCAAGGAGTTCCTGTTTGTCAAGGGCGTTGTCACCTCTACGGCGGACAAGCTGATTGCCGAGTCCGGCACTGATCTGAAGTACAAGGTCGGCACGATGATCGAGATCCCGCGCGCGGCCATGACCGCGGACGAGATCGCCCCGCACGCTGACTTCTTCTCCTTCGGCTCCAACGACCTGACCCAGATGACCTTCGGCTTCAGCCGTGACGACGCGGGCAAGTTCCTTGACGCGTACTACGACAAGAAGATTTACGAGAACGACCCCTTTGCCAAGCTCGACCAGCACGGCGTGGGCCGCCTGATCTCCAACGCCACCCGCTGGGGCCGCTCCA
>JAMPGF010000163.1 GCA_023664105.1 Butyricicoccus sp.
GGGGGTGAAGATATGGCAGTTTCCTTGTTTGCGCACAACCGGGCGGCATATGAAGCCGTGCTGTCAATGCTGCCGGAAACAGGGAAAGCCTGCGTGATCCACCCCACCGGGACAGGGAAATCGTTTATCGGCTTCAAATACTGCGAGGAGCACCCGGAGGAGCATGTGTGCTGGCTGTCGCCGTCTGAATACATATTTAAGACGCAATGCGAGAATTTGGCAGCCACAGGCGCGGGGGTCCCGGGCAACATCACATTCCTGACCTACGCGAAGCTCAACATAATGACGGATGAAGAAATGGCGCAGCTGCGGCCGGACGTTATAGTCCAGGACGAATTTCACAGGGGCGGGGCGCCGACATGGCAGCGCAGCCTGGCACGCTTCCTGATGCTATATCCGGACGTGAAGCTGATCGGCCTTTCCGCGACGAATGTGAGGTACCTCGACGGCCAGCGGGATATGGCGGAGGAGCTGTACGGAAGCTGCGTGGCATCGGAAATGACACTGGGCGAGGCCATTGTGCGGGGGATATTGAACCCTCCCGTTTATGTGGCCTGCCTTTACGCGTACCAGGAGGATTTGAAGCGGCTGGAGCAGCGGATACGCCGCGTGAGATCCGGGGCGGCGCGGGACAGCGCGGAGAAATACCTGGACGCGCTCCGGCGCGCGCTGGCGGAGTCCGACGGCCTGGACGAGATTTTCAGCAGGCATATGAAGGCCAGGGAAGGCAAGTATCTCGTGTTCTGCGCAAGCAAGGAGCACATGGACCAAATGATTGGGAAGGTCCCCGAGTGGTTTTTCAAGGTGGACGCTGCTCCCCATATATATGAAGCCTACGCTGACGACCCGAAGACTGAAGCAGCGTTCCGGGAGTTTAAGCAGGATGACAGCGCACATCTCAAGCTGCTTTTCTGCATTGACATGCTCAACGAGGGTGTGCATGTGGAGGACGTAGACGGTGTTATCCTGCTGCGGCCAACGGTTTCCCCCATTATCTATAAACAGCAGATCGGACGTGCGCTCAGTGCCGGGAGGGATAAAAGCCCTGTTATTTTTGATGTGGTAAACAACTTTGAAAACCTTTACAGCATCGGATCCATAGAGCAGGAGATGAAGGACGCGGTTGAGTATTTCCGGAGCCGCGGCGAAGGGGACAAAATAACCGCGGAGCATTTCCGGCTGATCGACGAGGTGCGTGACTGCCGCAGGCTTTTTGACGGGCTGGAGGATACGCTCTCCGCCTCCTGGGAGACGATGTACAGGCATGCGAAGGCGTATTACCGGCAGTACGGGAACCTGGAAGTCCCGAAGCGCTATAAGGCCCCTGATGGCTGCTCCCTTGGCATGTGGATACATACACAGCGGCGCGTCCGCGCGGGGAGTGTGCCCGGCAGGCTTGGAGATGAAAGGATCCGAAGGCTGGACGCTATAGGAATGGTATGGGACAGCTTTTCGGACAGGGCTTGGGAGAGGAACCTGTCGGAGGCCGAAAAATACAGGGAAAAGCACGGCGACCTGCTTGTCCCGCATACGTATGTTTCGGAAACCGGCGCTGCTTTAGGCGCGTGGATCGCCAGGCAGAGGCAGTCCTATAAAAAGCATGGCCTTACGGATGAACAGGCCCGGCAGCTTGATGGCCTGGGCATGGTGTGGGATGTCACTGATGAATTATGGAGGAAATATTACACGGCGGCAAAAGCTTACCGCGATGCCTATGGAGATTTAGACGTGCCTGTTTCGTATGTGTCCGCCGACGGGGTGAAGCTTGGCGAATGGCTTTCGGGGATCCGCAATAAGAGCGGCGCGAGGGCGTATGGCCCGTCGCTCACGCAGGAGCGGATCCAGGCGCTGGATGCCCTCGGGATGCCCTGGGGCAGTAAATTTGACCGGATGTGGGAGGAGGGCTACCGCCATGCCGAGGAGTACTTCCGTGAAAACGGGAACCTGAATGTACCGTCAATGTTCCGCTCGAAGGACGGCTATGCCCTTGGGCGCTGGATAGCCCGCCAGCGCGGGGCCGTGAAAAGCGCGGAGCGAATGGAAAAGCTCAGGCGGCTCGGTTTCGACACGGAGGCGCGCAAGCCGGGAGCAGGACGTACAAAAAGCTCTGCTGCGTCAGGGCCTGCCGAGGTGTCCTTATGATACGGGAGAACCAGCAGCTGCTCAACCGGCTGAACGTCCTGAGTGACGGAGTGCTCATATACATGATGCTGCCCCTGGCATACTGGCTGCGGTTTTATGTGATGCCGGGCGGGGTCGCAGGTGTCCCGCTGTCCGGGTATTTGAGTACAGGCGTTGTAATTACACTGGCTGAGCTGTTTACATATGCCGCGTTCGGGTTATATCAATCGTCCCGTAAGACAAGGATACGCGATGAGGTGTCCAGGCTGCTGCGGGCCAGCCTGCTGGACATGCTGCTTTTGCTCGGCTGGCTGTTTGTGGGCCACTGGACGCACTACTCCCGCTGGGTGCTGGCGTTATTCTTCGCTTTGAGCGTCGGTACGCTTGCGCTCAAGCGTACGATAGTCCGCAGGACGCTGCGTGCGGCCCGCAGAAGCGGCAGGAACCAGAAGCGTGTGCTTATTATAGGCAGCGGGCAGAATGCGGGGAAATATCTTGCGGCGATCCAGGCGGACAGGGAATTGGGGTATCAGGCCGTGGGATATATAGCGAAGAAAGCCGCGTCCGGATTTGGCGCGCCGTATCTCGGCGGATATGAAGCGCTGGAAAAGGTGCTGGAACGGACGCAGCCGGATGAGGCGGTTTCCGCCATAGAGATGTCGGATTATGAGCTGACGCCGCATATTATTGGGTGCTGTGAAAATGCCGGGGTGAAGCTGTCGATAGTTCCGTTTTACACAGATTACATGCCTGCCCATCCGCAGTTTGATGACCTCAACGGCATACCGCTGATGAATATAAGGCGTATCCCGCTGGATAACTTTGCAAATGCGTTTATGAAGCGGGCAATGGATATAACGGGCGCTCTGCTGATGTTGATTTTGGGTTCTCCGTTATTGCTGGTATCCGCCATAGGCATAAAGCTGACCTCACCGGGGCCGGTCCTTTTCAGGCAGGTGCGTGTAGGGCGTAACAGGAAACAGTTTACTCTTTTGAAGCTGCGTACAATGAGGGTAAACGGTGAGGAAACATCCGCATGGAGCAAAAAGGAGGACAGCCGGCGGACACGCTTCGGCTCCATACTCCGCAAGCTGTCCATAGACGAGCTGCCGCAGGCAATTAACGTACTGTGTGCGGATATGAGCCTGGTTGGCCCGCGCCCGGAGCTGCCGCATTTTGTGGACCAGTTCAAGGAAGAGATACCGCTGTACATGGTGCGGCACCAGGTGCGGCCGGGGATAACGGGCTGGGCACAGATAAACGGCTTCCGGGGAGACACACCGATCAGGGAGCGTGTGGAGCATGATATTTACTACATAGAAAACTGGAGCGTCTGGCTGGATATAAAGATCCTGCTGGCGACTGTGTTCCGGGGAAAGTTTATAAATGACGAAACGCTGAAGGGATGAAAAAGGGCGGGAAGTGAGCATTTGAATAAGCGAAAGGTGCTGTTTACGGCATCTACATATTCCCATATAGAGCATTTCCACCTGCCGTACCTGAAGGAATTTCAGCGCTCGGGCTGGGAGGCGCATATTGGGTGCGGCAACGCGCCGGAGCAGGCACCGTATACGGATAAGAGCTTTAATTTGCCCTTTCACAAGAGTATGGGCTCTGTGGATAATTTCAGGGCG
>JAMPGF010000164.1 GCA_023664105.1 Butyricicoccus sp.
GCCAGGATCACGGACAGCCACGCGCTGCCCCCGGCGGCTTCGGCGGTCCTTGCCGGCACGCGCCGGATGAGCGGCGAGAGCTGGCACATGAAGCCCGCGGCAAGCAGCTGCTTGACGCTGATTTTGTCATTTGCCGGAATCACCGAACTCCCCCTCTCCGTCGACGCTGACCGAGCCCTTCAAATCCGAGGTGCGCCCCACCTTTGCCGAGACGTGCACGGAAAAATCCACCCCGCCCAACAGAGCGTCCCAGCTCTCCGGCATGGCGTCAAAGCGCGCGGCGTCCCTGTCGCGGAGCATGCCGCCCAGGCCGAGGAAGTCGGCGCGGTACCCGTTTTCCAGCTCCAGCATGGCCGCGAAGCGCCCGTGCAGCTCCCGCGCCAGAGCCTCGCCGAGCTGTGCGAGGAACTCCCGGTCGGAGGTGTCGTGGCAGCGGCTCGTCTCCACGAGGCGCGAGCTGACCTTTATCTCCGCACGAACGCGCTCAAGCGAGCCGTCCGCGCTCCAGACGGGCAGCACGCTGACATCGCTGCTCTCGAGCGTGAGCGTGACGTGCCCGCCTTCGCCGTCGCCCAGAACGATGTCGCTCATGCCGCCGTCGATGAGCATGACGGCGGCCATGGCCTCGTCCGGCTCGACGAAGCCGACCAGCTTACCGTCCCTGAGAATACCGAAGCCATCCGGCACGGCGGCAGCCTCCGCGCCCGTGTCGCTGGTGAACACCGTGCCCTCGATGCCCGAGGGCCTCAGCGCGCAGATGAGCCCCGCGCCGTTTTCCGACAGCGCGCGCGCCGTGTCGGCGCATGAAAAGACGTGGTTGTCGCCCCGCCGCGCGGCAACGCGCTTAATTGACAGCAGCGCCTTGCCGGGGTCGTACTGCCCGTCGCCGGATGCGGTCATGAGCTCCTGGGCGGCGCCGCCGCGCACGATGAAGAGGCTTATGCCCATGGGCAGGGTGGTCGAGCGCTCGACATAGTCGAGAAATTCCCCCACGCCGTCCTCGGCGGCGGCCTGGCCGAAGAGGAAGTACTGCGTGTGGTCGTAGAACAGCTCCTGCCCGGCGGCGTAGTCCTGGAGCGAGTTCGCCGCCAGCTTGAGGGAGGCCCCGGAGCGGCTGAGCAGCATACTGTTCCCCTCCTCGCCCAGCTCGCCGGAGGAGATAGTGAGCCTCACGTTCCCGCTCTCGGAGTCGACCCCCACCGCGCGCACGAGCTGGAGCTGCTCCACCTCACGGTAGTTGGAATAGATCGTGCCCGACCGCCCGCACCCGGCCAGGGACGGGAGTATACATATTATAATTAGTGAACAGATGAATTTCTTCCTCATTTCTGCCTCCTCCGGTCATACGTCCTCAGCGCCGGGGAGCGGTACTTCTCCCGCCAGAGCGGGAACTGCAAAAATACCCCCAGCGAGCCCCAGAGCCCGCGCTCGGACATCGGCTCGGTGTAGCTGACGCCAAAGCTCTCCAGCGTGCACAGGTGCCACACCATGAGCACCAACGTGAGCATGATCCCGAACATCCCCAGCGCGATCGCCATGAGCACCATCACAACGCGGATGATCCGCAGCACGGAGAGCATGTCCTGTGACGGCTGGGTAAAGCCGCATATGCCCGCCGTCGCGACGACAATGACCGCCACCGGCGAGACCACCCGCGCCTCCACCGCCGCCTGGCCCACGATGAGCGCGCCGATGATCGACAGCGTGTCCCCCACGGGGTTGGGCAGCCTCACGCCCGCTTCCTGGATAAGCTCAAACGCCACCAGCATGGACAGCATCTCGATCGACGAGGTAAACGGCACCTTCTGCTTTGCGTCGATCATGCTCACCATCAGCCGGAAGGGGATCATCTCCTGATGGTACATCGAAACCGCCACCAGCGAGGCCGGCAGCAAAATCGTTATAACCAGCGACAGCCAGCGCAGCAGTGTCGGCATGCACGCGGCGAGAAAGTGCTGCGAGCGGTCCTCGTTCACGCGCAGGAAATGCGCCATCGTCGCGGGCGTGAGAAAGCCTATGGGCAGCCCGTCGGCGATAAACCCCACGCGCCCGGCGGCAAGCTCCGCGGCGAACTTGTCCGGCCTCTCCGTGTGCAGCAGCTGCGGAAAGGGCGAGCGCGGCGCGTCCGTGACGTACTGCTCCAGGTCGCCCGAGCAGGTCAGCGCGTCGATGTCGATGCCGTCGAGCCGCTTTTGCAGCTCCTGAATGATCTCCTCGTTTGCCACGCCGTTGACGTACATCACCGCCACCTGGGTTGCGCTTTTGCGCCCCACGGTGGTCTGAAGCACCTTCAGCTCCGGGTCGTGGAGCTTCCGCCGCACGAGCGAGGTGTTTGTCCGCAGGGTCTCGACAAAGGCATCCTTCGCGCCCTTGACGGTTTTCTCGACCGTCGGCTCGCTTATAGAGCGCGTGTTGGACGTGCGCGCCTCAAATGTCAGCGCCGCGCCGGCGTTGTCAAAGACGATCGCGCAAAAGCCCTGCACGATGTCCCCGGCGACATCGTCCATGGTCTCGCGCCGTTTGAAGGAGCAGGACCACACCGCGCCGCGCGCGATGAGCTCCATGCATTCCGCCGCGCCCCGGGCCTGGGCCAGCGCCGCGCTCTCGCCGAGCGGGCGGATGACATCCTCGCTCACGCCGGTGCCGTCGACCACGCCGTCGAGCCAGCAAACATGCACGCCGTCGATCCGCCTCTCCCCCGGCCAGACCTGCCTCGTCTCAAAGTCGCCGCAGTCTGCAAAGACTTCTTTCAGGTTTTTTTCGCTCACCGGCAAATTATAGCGGACATTTTCCCGGGGGTGCACACGCCCGCCGCAGCCTTTGAATATACTATTTATTGACATATTGCTATTTTTCCCTCACAATCACACAATATGTAGTGTACGCAAAAATGTCGAAAAAAAACTCGAAAATTTTGAAAAAAAGTGTTGACAAATCCTTTTTGTCATGGTATATTAACAAAGCTGTCGCCGAGAGGCGGCGCGAAAGAGCGAAGCGGGCGGGAGTCCGGATGAGCTTGTGTACCTTGAAAATTAAACATTGTAAGGCATCGGATCTGAAAAAAGATCTGATGAAGCTTATGCAAATAAGCACCAGCAGAAAAGGGCTTTTTAACTTGAGGAAACAAGTAAAAATTCCATTTGAGATTGAAGCTGAGATAAGTTTTCAATGAAGGTTATATCCGGTCTGAGAGGGTCGGTTATGATACGATTTATTGAGAGTTTGATCCTAGCTCAGGACAAACGCTGGCGGCGTGCCTAACACATGCAAGTCGAACGAAGCACTGGAGAAAGAGGCTTCGGCCAATGACTCCTTTGACTTAGTGGCGGACGGGTGAGTAATGCGTGAGCAACCTGCCTTGGAGAGGGGGACAACAGCTGGAAACGGCTGCTAATACCGCATGAAGTCGTCGGGTGGCATCATTTGACGACCAAAGATTTATCGCTCTGAGATGGGCTCACGTCTGATTAGTTAGTTGGCGGGGTAACGGCCCACCAAGACCGCGATCAGTAGCCGGACTGAGAGGTTGAACGGCCACATTGGGACTGAGATACGGCCCAGACTCCTACGGGAGGCAGCAGTGGGGAATATTGGGCAATGGGCGCAAGCCTGACCCAGCAACGCCGCGTGAAGGAAGAAGGCTTTCGGGTTGTAAACTTCTTTTACCGGGGACGAAGAAAGTGACGGTACCCGGAGAATAAGCCACGGCTAACTACGTGCCAGCAGCCGCGGTAATACGTAGGTGGCGAGCGTT
>JAMPGF010000165.1 GCA_023664105.1 Butyricicoccus sp.
GCTATAAAAAGCTTTAATAGAATTAAAGCTTTTTAACGGTTTTTAGTATAATACTCCGCCCTGCTGAAAACGGAAGCCCCTCCGGGCTTCCGTTTTTTCATCCCCTCCAAAAAATCTCCCCAAACCCTCGCAAAAATTTGTCTCATCTGCTTCTTGACCAATGCCCCGCCCAGTGATATACATTATTGAAACAAAAAATCAAAGTATCACGAATCGAGGCAACACACATGGACACGCTCATAACCCTCTCCGTCTGCCTGATCGGCGGGCTTCTGGTCTCGCGCCTTGCAAAGCGCTGCAAGCTCCCGGCCGTCACGGCCTATCTCATCACGGGCCTTCTGCTCGGCCCCTTCATCCTCGGCCGTCTCGGCATCAGCGGCCTCGGCTTTCCGACCATGGCCGCGGCGGAGCGCCTTGACCTGATCTCCCAGGTCTCCCTCGGCTTTATCGCCTTCACCATTGGCAATGAATTCCGCCTCACCCAGCTCAAAACCATGGGCCGCCAGGCCATCGCCGTCGGCATATTGCAGGCCGTCGCCGCCACCGCGCTGGTCGACCTCGCCCTTCTGACCCTGCACCTGGTCCGCCCTGACGTGATCTCCGTCTCAGCGGCGATCACCCTCGGCGCGATAGCCGCGGCTACCGCCCCCGCCGCCACGCTCATGGTCGTGCGCCAGTACAAGGCCGACGGCCCGCTGACCCGCCTGCTGCTCATGGTCGTGGCCATCGACGACGCGGTGGGCCTGGTGCTCTTCTCCGCCTCCTTCGGCGTAGCCATGGCGCTTGAAAGCGGCGCGGTCAGCGCCGTCACCGTGATCGTCGAGCCGGTGATCGAAATCGTCCTCTCCCTTCTCCTCGGCGCGGCGGGCGGCCTTGCGCTGAACTTCACCGAGCGCTTTTTCCACTCCCGCAGCAAGCGCCTGTCGATCTCTATCGGCTTCGTCTTCCTCACCGTCGGCCTGTCCATGAAGGAATTCGAGCTTGCCGGCATCCACTGCGGCTTTTCCCTCCTGCTTGTGTGCATGATGACCGGCACGCTCTTCTGCAACATCTGCGGCTTTTCCGAGGAACTCATGGCCCGTGTGGACAGCTGGACGGCGCCGATGTTCGTGCTGTTTTTCGTTCTCTCCGGCGCGCAGCTCGACCTCTCCGTCCTCCGCAGCCCCAGCGTACTGCTCATCGGTGCGGTGTATATCGTCACCCGCTCCCTCGGCAAATACTTCGGCTCCTACGGCAGCTGCGCCCTGACCGGCTGCAGCGAGAAGATAAAGCGCCATCTGGGCATAACGCTCCTGCCACAGGCTGGCGTAGCCCTCGGAATGGCGATAACGGCCCAAAACCTCGCCGACGGCGCGGTAGTGCGCAGCGTAGTTCTGTTCTCTGTGCTGATCTACGAGCTCATCGGCCCGACCCTGACCAGGCGCTCCCTCCTCGCCGCCGGCGAAATCACCCCCGAGCACCGCACCTCCGCAAGAAAGAAAAACGCGTAACCCCGTTGCAAAACTCCATTTTTGTGGTATAATAGCCGTAAGCGGCTATTATACCTGATTTTTGAGCTGTGCATACGCACATAGCCAATTTTACCGTATCCGCTCCGCGGATACGGTAAAATGAATACAAATAAGAAGTTCCACAATCACAACGCGCTCAGCAGGAGGTGAGCATCTGGTGAACATGCAGGAAAACGCAAGATTGATTCTGGGGCTCCGTGCCAAAGGCTGGACTGATACCGAGATCGCCGATTTCCTTCTCTGGATCGAAAGCGGCGACGAGCAATACAAACCCAAACCGAACAATGACTAATACTATTCTTCCATAGAAAATAGATATTTTCTATGGAAGAGGCGTCGCGTAGACGCGCCGCCCATTTGTGCCTCTGGCACAAATGCCGTCTCATGCAAACTTCAACGCGCCTTCGGCGCTATAAAAAGTAGACGTTGTCTACTTTTTAATGAAGTTTAGTATAACCCCAAAGGCCGGCAGCCCGGAAGCTGCCGGCCTTTTGCTCATATCCACAAGCCCCAGTCCCCAAAATCGAACCTGCCGCTCCCATGCCGCAGCTTTCCCTGCGCCCTGAGCTCACGGAAGGCGTCCCTCATGCGCCCCAAAATCTCCGGCTGCACATCCAATGAGTGGTGCGCCGGAAACACCCGCTTCACCGGCAGAGCCGCGATCCTTTCCAGCGAATCGAGATATGCCTCCGGATCCGTAGACGGATAATACGCGAACAGCACGTCCCTGTACACCAGATCCCCCGTGAACAGGTACCCCCGCTCCTTCTCCCGGAAGCACATATGCCCCGGCGAGTGCCCCGGGGTGTGCAGCACCTCAATGCCCCTGCCACCCAGCTCAATCATATCGCCATCGCTCAAAACCCGCGCCGGCTTCCCCTGAAATAACTCGTAATCCCTCACATCAAAGCCCTCCGGCAGCTCGCGGCAGTCAGCAACCATCTCCCGAACGGTCTCCATCGACAGCGGAAACTCCCCATTCAGCCACCCCAGCTCCTCTCCGTGTGCGTAAAACTCCGGAAAAAATCTGTGCCCGCCGATGTGATCCCAGTGCACATGTGTCGCCACCGCCGCCACAGGCCTGTCCGTGAGCCTGACGGCCTCGTCATAAATATTGCCGATCCCCAGCCCCGTATCAATAAGCAGACACCTCTCCCTCCCGCACAGCAGATAACAGTGCGTCTCCTCCCAGTGCCTGTACTCGCTGATGACGTAAGTCTCCCCGTCAATTTTATCAATAGTAAACCAATCTCTCATACTAATTCCCGTTGTCTATCCTTCCTGAAAATACCCGTCCCAGAATAGCATGGAAATATGAACAAATCAATCTGCCCCTGACGGAGCTTACTCCGCCAGGGGCTCTTATCATATCGACTGCCCGCCGCCGCAGAACCCGGCGGCCTTCGCGGCCTCAAAGGTGATCCCGCCCTCGCGGTGGTCACTCTTGGCCATATTGAGGTAGAAGCTGCACACGACCCCGTGCGCGGCCCAGGGCAGCCCCACCATGGAGCTGAGCCAGGGCAGCGCGCCGGTGTACCCGGCCCTGACACAGTACGCCGCCAGCGCCAGCCCGCCGAGCGTCACCACCCAAAGCAGCCACCGGATATCCCTGACCAGCCGCTTTGAAAACTCGCATTTCCGGCGCTCCACAGAAATCTTCATCACGCCTTCGCCTTCTCCGCGGCGCGCTTAGCCATGATCGCCGCCTGATATCTCGGCACCAGCTCCATCGGCCTGCTCCCGTCGGTCACGCCCATCGCCACGGCCTGCTCCAGCTCAGCCCTCGCCCAATCCGGGGCCTCCTGCCCCGCCAGATACTCGTTGAGCTTATTATAAATCTGCTCTCCCGTCATATTATCCTCCTCATAATTCCAAATCCCCGCGGCGTCCATGTCTCCGCACTCGTTGACGTCAATGCCGACCCCGGCGACATACTTTCCGTTTTTCGCCTGATAAACGCTGCGCCGCCCGCTTTTCTTCCCGGCGCTCCAGGCAAAGCACTGCCAGAAGCGTGAGCAGGCCCCTCGCCGCGCCATCTCCTCGACCACGTCGAAGCTGCCGTACACGCCGGTCTCATACTCCCCGGTCTGCTCCCGCGCCGCGCGCAGATAAGCCTCTATCGCATCCATATCCGCCGCCTGCGCCCCGAAGTCCACCGCGAAGTATATGACCCCGCTGCCCGGCATACCCAGCGCCCGCGCGCATTTGAGCGCCCGCGCGCCGTCCG
>JAMPGF010000166.1 GCA_023664105.1 Butyricicoccus sp.
CCGTCACCCAGTCCCGGGACGACCTCGCCCTGACGCCGCCGGTGTTCACCTCGCGCTATGTCAGCGAGGGCCGCTGGCTGGACGGCTCGGCAAGTGACGCGGACTACCCCGACCGGCTTTACACGCTGTTGTGCGAATACGACCGCCCGGTGCTCTTCTGCGCCGGAGCGGCTTCCCTCAACGCCGTGTCCCGGCAGCGGGAACGGTTCGCGCAGGTATGCGATTTCCTCATCGCGCCTCCGGAGGTGCTTGACGCGCTCAATGACAAGGAGGCGGTCCACAGCCGCTGCCTCGAGCTGGGCATCCCCGTGCCCCGGCAGTACGACGGCGAGCCGGATGCCTACCCCGTCGTTATCAAGCCGCACTGCGGGGAAAGGTTTGGGCTCAAAGCCCGCGACCGCTACGCCGTGGCGAATAACGCCCGGGAATACGCCGAAAAGCGCGCAGCGATGGAAAAGTACGGCGGCGCGCCCATCGTCCAGCAAAAGGTCGACGGCGCGGGAGCGGGGGCAAGCCTGCTGCTGGGGCGCGGCGGGGAACTTGTCGCCGCCGTCTGCCACCGGCGTATCCGCGAGTTTCCGGCAACCGGCGGGCCGTCCACCTGCTGCGAGAGCTTCTATGACGAAGGACTCATCGCCACAGCCTACCGCCTGCTGGCCTCCTTCGGCTTCACGGGCATGGCGATGGTCGAGTTCAAGGGCGAATACGTGCTCGAGGTCAACCCCCGCGTGTGGGGCAGCTTCCCTATGACCGAGCGCACGGACAGTCCCTTCGCCTGCCGCTACGCCCGGTGCGCCGCCGGGGAGCGGGTGGAATACGCGCCCGGCGACTACAAAACAGGCGTGCGGATGCGCTTCACGCTCAACGACGGCGCGGCTATGCTCGACTATCTGCGCCACGGCAGGCCCGGCCCGTTTTTCGCCGGGATGGCCGACTGGTTCCGCGCGGAAGAGGCGCTGTACGCCCGCGACGACCCCGCCCCGTGGCGGCGGTATCTGCGCAATATGCTGCTGAGAAGGTAATTTATGGAAATAAAGCTTGATTTGCATATTCATTCCGAGCGCTCCCCGGACGGGCGCATGAGCGTCGCGGAAATCGTGTCTCTGGCAAGGGCGCGCGGGCTGGACGGCGCGGCGATATGCGACCACGACGCGGTTTTGACGGACGCGCCGGAGTTTGAGGATTTCCTCGTCATACCCGGCGTGGAGGTGTCCACGCAGCTCGGCCATCTGCTGGGGCTGTTCGTCACCACACCGGTGGAGACGCGGGATTTTTTCGAGGCCGTGGAGCTTATTCACGCTCAGGGCGGGCTGGCGGTGCTGGCGCACCCCTTTGAGCACAGCCGCGACGGGCAGCGCCTGACACCCGCTGTGCCGATGCTTGACGGCGTGGAGGTGCAAAACAGCAGGGCCGAGCGCAAAATTCGCGACGCAAACGCCCTTGCCCGCGCCTTTGCCGAAAAGCATGCTCTGCGGCAGTTCGGCGGCAGCGACGCGCACTGCAGCGCCGAGGTGGGAAACAGCTTCACCGTCGTGGACGCGCCCGAGCTGACGCCGGAAGCGGTGAAGGCCGCGCTGCTGGCGGGAAACGCGGCCGCGCGCGGGCACGCGAGCCGGGCTTGGTACGTCGCGAGAAGCCAGCTGACCAGGAGGCGTAAAACCGGGGCGAGCCCGGCGGCTTATGCAAAATGGGCGGCTTTCGCCGCCAAGTGCTGTATACAGGACATTTTTCGGAGAGGAGAATGAGCCATGTCGCTCATCGTAAAAATCGGAAAAAAGGGCAAGCGGATGCTCAAAAAGCTGCTGCCCGAGCAGACGCACCACCTCAGCTACACCCGGCGCATCGAGCGCGTCAAAACCAGCCGGCGCATATGCGCCATGACCTTTGACGACGGGCCGATGGACATGCCCGCCTCGCCCGACCGCTTCGGCGCTCGCGCACTGACCGACGTGCTGCTGGACATCCTCGCCGAGTTCGGCGCGAAGGGCACCTTTGACGTTGTCGGCGACACGGGCGAGAACTACCCCGACGAGGCGGGAAAGCCCGGAAGCGCCGCCTGGGGCGGCATCAAATTCGACCACTATCCCGACATCGGGCACGATGACAGGGGCGGTGTCGTCCACAATGACCGCCTCGTCCGCCGCATTCTCGACGAGGGGCACCAGATCACCAACCACGGCTACCGTCACATCATTTTCGGCAAAAAGCCCTTCGTCTACGGCGCGCGGGAATTTCTCGGCAGCGTAGATAAGGCGGTGGACGACCTGAGCAGGCTGCACCGGCTCATGGAGGAAAAGTACGGCTACAAAATCGGCATGACGCGCCCGCCGCACTACGTCGACAAGATGCAGGACGGCTTCACCAGCTACGACGTGTGCGACCGGATGGACTACCAGTACATGGCCGCGTCCTTCGACGGAGCGGGCTGGCTGCCCTCCGCCCTGCCTGACCCGGACGCGGCGCTGGACGCCGAGATCAGCGCTATGGTCGAGCCCGTGAGAAAGGCGCTGGAGCAGGACCCGGACTTTTTCTGCGGGCAGATCATTTTCCAGAAGGACGGCTGCAACATGTCCCGGCGCACGCCTGTGGCCTTCGGCCTGCGCGGGCAGCTTGAGCTTTTGAAGCAGTACGGCTACGAAGTCGTGACCGTGGACGAGCTGATGGCGGAGAGCCCCTTTGCCGACCTTGGGCGGGGGGATGAGCTTTTTGAGAAGCTGTGCCGTTTGCAGGCCGGGCGCGCGGTGGTCTTTTCCGACAACCGCCTGCGGCTTGAGCAGGCTATGACCTGGGGCGAGCTGGCGATGCTGCTGGCCCCGAAGGACGAGGCTATGGAGCGCCGCTGGGCGAAAATCCGCCGGAGCGGGAAGCATGAGGGCGCTTATGTCGGCGCGATGGAGTGGTGCGCGGAGCAGGGGCTGATCGACGCGGGCGTGAAGCCCGACGGGGCGGTCGACGCACTGCCCGAGGGGCTTTTTGACCCGGTCAGGGGCTTCACGCGGCGCGAGGTGTATGAGGCGTATAAAGAATAAAAATTTTTAATCCCCGGCGCAAAAATGCACCGGGGAGAAGTTTTTGGAACTTTTTTGGATTTTTCCCGTCTGAATTGAAATAAAACGAAACGGAGGAATATCCATGAAGAAAATTATTGCCATTGTTTTAATTTCGGCCTTCCTGTTTGGCCTGTCTGCCTGCGGCGGGTCATCCGGTCCCGGCAGGCCGATCGCGCCAGTGATTGCCGAGGATGTCACTGAGGTCGCTGTTACCCATACGCTCATGGGGCAGGACAAAAGCTGGACAATAACGGGCGAGGAGATCGCGCTTCTGCGGCAGTGGGCCTCGGAGCTGAAATACAAATACGTTGAATTTGAGCCGGGAAATACACCCGGCGACAGCGACGGCGGCGAGGCTTACACCTTCACGCTGGCCCCGGACGAACATAACGGCGGCTGGCCCGGCTTTTCCTACGTCAAAAACGGCCCGGATGACTGCTGGCTGCTTATCGAGGGCTGCTGGTTTTCCGTCTCCAACCCCTCATACCCGCCCGTGAGCGAGCCGGAAACGTCGCCCGGCGGCAGAGTCGAGGACGTATATTATACTAAAAACCGTTAAAAAGCTTTAATTCTATTAAAGCTTTTTATAGCGCCG
>JAMPGF010000167.1 GCA_023664105.1 Butyricicoccus sp.
TGCTCCTCGGTGGCCTTCGCCGCCGTCTCGGTGATGACGGTGTAGGTGGTGGCCTCGTCGCCGAAGTCCTCCTCGGCGTTCAGGCCCCGGGCCTGCTCCACGGCGACCTCGATGAGGTCGGCGTCCGTGTACTCGAAGGCGTCCAGGTCATAGTCGATGTCGCCCGTGTAGTCCTCCGCGTTGATGACGCCGAAGCTCCCGAGGGTGGGGTTGTTCCGCTTCTCGCGGTCATTGAACCGCACGACGAGGAACCCGTTGATCTTCTTCATTTTTCTCATGGTCTGCTGCTCCTTCCTGTTGTTCGTCCTGCCATCGTCAGGCCGGGAGAGGACGCCTCCCGGCGACGCCCCGAGGGGGCGTTTCGGCTCATTTCTCGGTAAGGGCCTCCAGGCCCGCGACGATCTGCTCGCACGAGCCCCGGCGCTCCTTCGCGGCCCGGTAGCTCTTGACGGCGGCGGCGAAGGCGATGTCCTGGGGAGAGTCGGCGAAGTGGGCCATGGTCTCGGCGCTCTGCTCCATCTGCTTCCTGGTGTCGGCGATCTCCATGACGGCGAGGGAGTAGACGGCGCTGTGGAGCCATGCGGGGAGCTGCTTCCCCCGGAGGGCCTCGGCCTCCTCCTGGGCCTCGGCGAGCTGCTCCTGGGCGGCGGTGAGCTGCTCCTGCAAGTGGACGGCGTCCATCTTCGCGGCGTTGTAGACGCTCCCCATCTCCCGGAGCCGCTTCTCGGAGTCCTCGAACCGGGCCTTCATGCTAAAGGCGAAGTCGTTCTCGATGTTCGTCTCCGCGTCGTCGAAGACCCCGTCGAAGGCCGTCGCGAGATAGGACTGCGGGCCCAGCTCGGCGACGAGCGCCTTGATCTTCTCCAGGGCCTCCCGCTCCTGCTCCTTCGTGGCCTGGGCCTCGGTGCTGGTGAGCTCGGTGTCGATGATCTCGGCGTCCTTGTAGATGCCCTTGAGCCGCTTCTGGGCGGCCTTCTCGGTGCGCTCGGTGATGTGGTCATAGTGCTCCGTCCCGTTGAGGATGTAGGTGATTTTGTAGGCGTTCATTGTCTGCTGCTCCTTCCTTTTCGTGGCGGTCATCCCAGGGAGGGGACGACCCTGATCGTGTCGGTGTACTTGCGGAGGACGACGAGCTCGCCGGTGCGCTTCTCCTTGATGACGAGCCAGTTGTCCGGGGAGAGGCCCGCCTTGCCGAGCCTGACCTTCTGCTTCCTGGTGGGCTTCTTGCCGTGCCTCACCGCTCTCGCCTCCTTTTTTTGCTTTCCTTTTTGCTCGCGGTGTGGTATGCTGTTTATGGTTTATAGATAAATCTCCATGCGTCTATTATAGTCTCCGCTCGGAGACTTGTCAAGCATAAAATAGCCGCTCAGAGATTTTTTTAGGAGGTTGTGAAAATGTCCGCTCTTGTTGACAGAATTGAACTGCTTTTGAAGCAAAAAGGCACCAATTTCAAACGCGCCGAGGCCGCTTGCGGGCTCGGAAATGGCACGATCAAGCGGTGGAATGAGCAGAGCCCACGACTTGACAAGCTCATCCTGGTCTCCGAATATCTACAAGTATCTCTCGACTACTTAGTCTTCGGGCGTAGCGTTTCGGAGACTTCGACGGACGGAGACCGCCCGGACTTGATGGAGTACAAGGCGACCTCTGGGCTCATCTGTGACGGCTCGCCGCTGGAGGACGAGGAAGCCGATCTAATAGCCATGTTCCGGCTCCTGCCCTCCCACGAGAGGGAGGACTTTTTCGACCTCATCTATTTCAAGTACAAAAAGCACGTCGAGAAAAAAGCGGGGTCTATTTACTCAACATATTTCGACGGGAGCAGGAGCGAAAAAGGCGGCCCCGCCGAGGGCCGTAGAGCCCAGGACGGAACCGCCTAATTTTTTTACCCTGTTTTGATTTAGTCTTAAATCTTTTTCGTGTCACTTTGCTCGCGGCCCGACTTTGAGGGGCCGGGAGCCCGAAACCCCTTGAAAAATGGGCAAAGTGACAAGGTGACAAGGAAATGGGGGAGATGTCACTTTGCACGCCCCCGATTTTCCCGCCAGCGCCCGCTCGCCGCGCACGGCCCGCACGCCGCCGAGTAACGCCTCCGCACGCCCGGCTTGGCCCGATCGCGGTGATGGAGGGGGTGATGGAGGGCCTCTCGCGCTGAAATTCGCACGTTTTAACGCTCCGTTAGCACGCCCGGCCCCCTTGCCAAACGTCCCCGACTCTGCTATACTATCCTCACGGGCCGCGATGCCCCGCCCTCTTGGGTCTGCTGCTGTGACTTCCGGGGCGGGACGGAGCGGCCCTCTGTCCGTGCCATAGGGAGAGAAGCCCCGGAAATGCCTGTTTTAAGGCGTTCTCCGGGGTTTTTCCGCGCCCTGGTGTCCTGGGCCGCCCTGGGCCCGCCGCCGACGTCCTGGGCCATCCTGGTCCGCTGGAGGGCATGAAAAAGGGGAGGCGACCGAAGCCGTCCTCCCCGGACAAAGAAAATGAGAGCCGCCCGCCGTTTCCCGGTTGAAAAGCGGCCTTTTCCCTTGAAAATAGCGGGTTTTCTCGCCGTCTCCCGCCGTGTCCCGCCCTATCCCGCGTTTCTCAAATACGTTGTCCCCTGACAATCAGCGAGGCGGCACCATGCTGGCTCTGCCCGCCGACCTCAACGCCCAGCTCCGCAGTACGCTGTGGAGTCAGGATAACTCCATCATTCTCACCTCCGGGACTTTGGCCGTGGGGCGAGACTTCCACCAGGGTTTCGGGCGGGCGATCCGCACCGAGACCGACACCTGCGTGGTGACCATCCTGGACGAGCGCGCCGCCCCAGGCCAGCGGCGCTACGAGGCCATGCGGGCCGCTCTGCTGAATATGCTGGAAACGGACAGCCTGGAGAAAGCGGTGGAGTTTATTTACCGCGCCAAAGGACCTGGGTACTTCGAGGAGGGCCAGGGATGATCAACGTGAAGAACGAGATCCAATTCACCATCGTCACCCGGACGCTGGAGGATATGGCCGGGGCGGGCTTCCTGACGGCGGATGAACTGACCCGCGCCAAGCGGCTGGCGACGGAGCGCTACCGACCGAAAAATGTGTGGGAATAGTTCTGGATATTCAAACCGTGGTGTGGTAGTGTTGTTGCTGCAAAGGAGGTCAAACCGATGGAATACCCGTTTTATCTGGAACAAAAATATGTGTATGCTTCGGGGCGCGTTGAAGCGCGTTTGTTGACCGCCACAGAAGCCCAGTCCGTGGGTTATGAGGACGGCTGTACCGCCACCGACAAGACCTGGAAGATGTATGTGGACGGCTTCAACAGCGCGGAATCCTCCATCCAAAAGGGCAGGGCAAAGCGGGGACATGAACGATGGATCCGTACGTGAGGATCATCTCACCCCGGGAATTGAAATCCGAGACCCTGCGGGTGGCGGCGTACTGCCGGGTCAGCTCCGACTCCGCCGACCAGAAGCGCTCCGACGCTACCCAGATTCACGCCTACACCGAGGAGATCGGCAAGCACAATGGCTGGGAAATGGTAGATGTTTACGCCGATGAAGAGCTGAGCGGAATCGGTATGAAGAAGCGGCGGGAGTTCAACCGCATGATCGCCGCCTGCAAGCTGGGCCGGGTGGACATGATCCTC
>JAMPGF010000168.1 GCA_023664105.1 Butyricicoccus sp.
AAGGGGGGCTGCGGCCCCCCCTTGGATTCCCCCGGAGAGTAAAACCGGGTGCCAGCGTCGATTTGGGGAACTGGTGCGTGGTGAAAGCTTGAATTTTTCGCCTGCCTGCGGGCGGGCGTCCCTCGGGGGTTATCCAAAAGGGGGCCCGCAGGCCCCCTTTTGGCCGTCGTGGAAAGGGGAGGGGTCTCGGGGAGGGGAAAACACCTTCGGAAGGGTTTTCCCCTCCCTGAGCGCGCCTTTGCCTACTTTCCCCGCGTGGGGAAAGTAGGTCGCTCCGGAGAGCGAAATACCCGCCCCCGAAGGGGGCGAAAAAATCCCCCGCGCGCCGGGACGGCGCGAAACCCCTGCCCCACGAGGTCGGTCCGGAGGCCGAAACCTCCCCCACGGGGCGCGGGGCTTCCCCCGCAAAAAAGGCAGAGTCCGCCATCTGGCGGACCCTGCTTTTTGTCACTCGTTGCTGTTGTAATTTTTCAGGTAATCCTCCGCCTCGTCTATCGAGCCGACGCCCGACGGCATCGGTATGCTGCCGCCCCAGACGAAGGTGCCTATGACGTTGCCCTGCAGGTCGTACAGCGGGCAGGTCTGCCTGTCCTCTGACCTGTGCTTGAGATAGCTGTCTATCTCCTCAAGGGTATCCGGCCCGGCGTCGGTGTCGCTTCCGCGGACGTAGCCGCTCACCGTCTGGTTCCCGTTTTCGTCGTAGCCCAGCGCCGCCTTGTAGGTGTCGCCACCGATAAGGTAAACCGGATAACCCACGGTGAGCGCGTAGCTGCGCTCAACGGTGCGCAGGGGCCGCTCCCAGACATCGTAGAGCGTCAGAGTTTCCGCGCCCGCGTCCACCTCGCTGCTGCGGATATAGCCGCGGAAAAACTCGCCCTGGCTGTCATAGCCGTTGCTGAAGTAATACGTCCCGCTGTAGCCGCCGCCCGGCGCGCTGTCCTTCGGCGCTTCCTTGGCGACCTGCACCCCGGCCAGCTTGCCCCGGGCGTCGTACACCGTCTGCACGCTCATGCCGCCGGACTCGTTCGAGGTGAAGGTGAAGGCGCCGCCGTCCGGGCTGTTGTCCGCGAAGCTGCTGACCAGAAAGCCGTTGTAGTAGACGTTGCCCAGCCCGCCCTCGTCGGGGAAATAAGTGATGCCGAAGTCCGCGTATTTGGCGAATTTTTCCTCGAAGCTCACGCCTCCGGCATCGCCGTTCCCCTCGGCGACGGCGCTCTGGTTGCCAAGGTTTTTCACATACTCCTTCGCCTCGTCGATGCCGGAGAACTGGCTGCTGTCGACGTTAGCCGGGCTTATGGTGAAGGTGCCGATGACCTTGCCGCTCTCGTCGTAGAGGGGGATGTCGTGGGGCTTGCTGTACTCGGGATGGTCCTTATGCCACTGGATCGTCTCCTCGGGCGTGTCGCCCGTATTGGGGCTGAGGTCGTCCTCGCTGGCGTAGCCGTCGATGTCGTTGCCCTGCGCGTCCTGTCCCAAGGCCCAGATGCACAGGCAGCCAACGCTTTTTATCATGAGATAGCGCGGAGGGTTCCAGTCCCCGTCGTCGGTGGAGAAGATGTTGTCATAGCTGCCGATGACGTTCCCGTAGCGGTCGAACAGGGGCACGGAGCCCTTGCCCGCGCCGTAGTCGGACATGCGGACATAGCCGCTGGCATACCGCCCCTGGGGCGTGACGCCCTCGCCGGTCTGGCGGAACAGCTCCCCGTCCTGCGCCGGCGTAGTGTCGACGGGCACGTATTCCGAGTGGACGCGGTAGGGGCACAGCCACGACAGCTTCCCGTCTTCGTACACCGCCTCAAGGTCGATTGCGTCCTCGTCGAGGTAGTAGCCGTTGAGACTGTTGGCGATCCAGACGCCCTTTTCCGGGTCGTAGAGCGCGTGTACCGGATGGCCGTTGTAGCTCATGCTCAGCCCGCCGGTCTCGCTGCTCGGGTCGTAGCTCCAGCTCAGGCCGAACGGCTCGTAGGTCTTGAGCAGCTTCTCCGTCTCCGCGAAGCCGCCGGCGGCCTGCGCCTCCGTCACCGCCTCGGCCTCAAGCGCGGGAACGGTGAACGTGTGCGCGTCAAACTCAGCCTGCGAGTACTTTTCCAGCCCGGTCAGCGGCCCCATCCGGTCAACGCTGCCGTCGCCGTTTTCCACCTGCTTTCTCAGCGCGCGCACGTCGATCTCGCCCCTGAGCTCCGCGTCGGCGTACTCAAAGCGTACCGCCATGCCCCCGGCGTCGTCAATGTACGCGCCGTCAAGGAAATAGCGCACCCGCTCGCCCTTGTAGAAAAGCGCCTTTTCCGCCTCGCGCCACTCCAGCCCGTAGGGCGCGTACTCGGCGAAATCCTCCGCCGTCGGCTCGCCCTCGCCGATGCCCAGCAGAATGTCGTAGGGGTTTTGCGTAAGCATGGTATTCTCCGAACCGTTGACGGTTTTCGACACCTTTACGCCGCGGCCTATATCCGCCAGAATTGCCTCGTACATGGCGACAGTCCTGTCAATTTCCTCCTGAGTCCAGACGAACTCGCCCCGGCTTCCCGTCCAGCCGCGCTCGCCCAGCATTGCCTGAAGCTCAATTTTTTCGTTTTCCAGCCACGCGGCGTACTCGTCATACGTCCACCACTCGACCGCGGTTTTTTGGTGGGCGGCGTTATATTCCTCCTCGCTGACGAAGGTTTTCCCGCCATCGGTGCTATACCATGTCTGCCCGTACTCGTCGGTGTAGGACATCACCGTCTCCTCCGAAGTGACCGTCTTTGCGCCCGCCCGTCGGTCAAGCTCCTCCCTGTCCGCGGTCGCGGCTGAGGTGGCGAACACCGTCGTCACGCCGATAACCAGCCCCGCGGCCACAAGCAGCGCCGCGAATGAGGTTTTTTTCATTTTCATAATTGCAGTTATCCTTTCCTCCACAGCGCTTTTCCCAAAGCCGCTGTAAAACGCTGCCGGGCCGTTTTTGCCCTCGGCCTCGGCCATTCGTATAAGGGTCATGGCGTATTCCGCCCGCGTCTCCCGCCCCAGGCGGCGCAGTACCGCCTCGTCGCAGGCCAGCTCAAGGTCGCGGTTAGCCAGCACATACATGCCCCAAACCAGCGGGTTGAACCAGTGCAGGCACACCGCCGCCGTCAGCAGCAGCTTCCCCGCCGCGTCGAAGCGCCGTACATGCGCGAGCTCGTGCTCGAGCACGTACTTCACGGCCTCCTCATCGTCCCAGTCGGTGCTTTTCGGCATGAGTATCACAGGCCGCCAAACCCCGTAGGTCAGCGGCGCGCCGACCCTGTCGGACTGCCTCAGCGAAATTTTCCGTCTCAGCCTGTGCCCGTCCAGCCAGCGCCGGGCGAAGTCATTTTCCAGCGGCAGCGACTGGTTAAACTCCCGCCGCGAGCGCAGATAGACCACCGCGAAAAACGCCGCGCACACCAGCGCGCCCAGCAGCCAAATCAGAAGCGCGACAGTCTCCCCGTCGATGGAGAAGGCCGGAGGCGCGTCAATCACCGTCGGCTCATACGCCGCTGTCGGGGGCGGCACATAGGCCGGCACCGCCGCCGGCAAGGAAACCGGGGCGGGCGCCGCCGCCAGCTC
>JAMPGF010000169.1 GCA_023664105.1 Butyricicoccus sp.
CTTATTGATTCCAATTTACTTCTTGAGCTTATTCGCTTTTTATGAGACGGGCGTTCATAAACTCCAAGAATTTGTTGACTTCCCGCGCGCGTTGTGTTATACTATCAAGCGTTTTATTACTACAATTGCATTGGAGAGTGATTTCCCGCCATGGACGATGGCAGTAGTATATTACCCGCGATCATTATAGTTTTCCTGCTGGCCTGCGCGGCGTATTTCGCCGTGTGCGAGACGGCCTTCGCCTCTGTCAGGGCCATCAAGCTCAAAACCGCCCAGGAGCGCGGTGACAAGCGCGCGGACCGGGCCGTCTATGTGACGGAAAATTTTGACAGTGCCATCACCACCATACTCATCTGCACGAACATAGTCCACCTCGCCGCGGCGTCGTACGTCACGGTGCTCGTCACGCGGCGCTGGGGCGTCGGCGCGGTGAGCGTCAGCACGGTTTTGACCACCATAGCGGTCTTCTTCGTCGGCGAGATGCTGCCCAAAAGCATAGGAAAAAAGTACAGCGAGACGTTTGCCCTGTCGACCGCGGGCCCGCTGTGCTTTTTCATGCGCGTTTTTACCCCGCTTTCCGCCGTGCTCACCGCCATCGGCAGCACCGCCGCGCGCCTGACCCGCGGCGAGAGCGAGGTCACGGTGACCGAGGATGAGCTTTACGACATCATCGAGAACATAACCGACGGCGGCGGGCTGGACGAAAATCGCGGCGAGCTTGTCCACTCGGCGCTGACCTTCGGCGACGTGACGGTTGAGAGCATCCTGACCGCGCGCGTCGACCTGGCGGCAATCGGCGTCGACGACAGCCCGGAGAAAATCCTGGCCCTCATCAAGCGCGAGCGCCACAGCCGCTTTCCCGTCTACGAGGGCACCGTCGACAACGTCATCGGCATTTTGCAGATAAGAAAGTACATCAAGGCGTACCTCGCCGCCGGCGAGGGCGTGAATCTCCGCGCGCTGCTCGACCGCGCCTGCTATGTCCACGGCAGCACACATATTGACGAGCTGCTCCGCTACATGAGCAGCAGCAAAATCAACATGGCGGTAGTCTCCGACAGCTACGGCGGCACCCTCGGCGTGGTGACGGTCGAGGACATTCTCGAGGAGCTCGTCGGCGAGATCTGGGACGAGGACGACGAGGTCGTGGAAAAGAGCGTCAAAAACCTCGACGGCAGCTTTTCCTTCGACGCGTCCGTGTCCGTGGAGGACGCTTTCGAGTTCATGGACTACGCCGACCCGGATGAGTTCGACTTTGAGCACAAATTCCTCGGCGAGTGGGCCTACGAGCAGTTTGATTTCATCCCCGCCGAGGGCGACAGCTTTGAATACAACGGCCTTCGCGTGACGGTCACGCAGGTCAGCAGCCGGAGAATTATGAAGCTTCGCATTGAGCTTCTGCCGGAGGCGGAAGGGGGCGCGGAGAAATGAGCTTTTACATTGCCGCCGCCGTGGCCTGTGTGCTGCTGTCGGCCTTCTTCTCCGCCGCGGAGATGAGCCTGTCCTCGGCCAACCCGCTCCGCCTTGAGAGCCTGCGCGACAGCGGCTCGAAGGCCGCCGGCCTTGCCGTGAAGCTTATCGAGAGCTTTGACAATACGCTCTCCGCCATACTCATCGGCAACAATTTTGTCAACATCGCGCTCTCCTCGCTCGGCTCGCTCATCGCGATAACGGCCTTCGGCGAGGAGTACACCCCGCTTGCCACGGTTATTGTGACCGTGACGGTGATAATCTTCGGGGAGACGGTGCCGAAAATCGTGGCGAAGAAGAACGCCAACCGCCTGTCCTCGGCGCTGGCGCCCTTCGTGCGCGCGCTGGCGTTCCTGCTCTTCCCGCTGGTGTGGCTGGTGGTGAAGCTCGTGCACCTGATAACCGCGCCGATGCGCGGGGACGGGGACATGGACGGGGACGCCGCCGTGGAGGAGCTCCAGTCCATCATCGAAACGGCGGAGGACGAGGATGTCATCGACGAGGAGCGAAGCGAGCTGCTTCAGGCCGCGCTGGACTTTGACGAGGTCTCGGCCTCGGAGGTCATGACCGCGCGCGTGGATATGCAGGCCATTGACATTGACGACGACTGGGGCGAGATCGTCCGCGCCATCGAGAGCACCACCTTCTCGCGCCTGCCGGTGTATCAGGACAGCGTGGACAACATCATCGGGGTGCTCTACCTCAACCACTTCTTCAAGGCGCGGCTTGACGGCGGCGCGGCGGACCTTCGCGCGCTGCTGATGAAGCCCTGCTTTATCTACAAAACCGTGAAGCTCCCCGCGGTGCTCGAGCAGCTCCGCCAGGCGAAGATGCACCTTGCCATCGTCACCGACGAATACGGCGGCACGCTGGGGCTCATCAGCATGGAGGACGTGCTTGAGCAGCTCGTGGGCGAGATCTGGGACGAGACGGACGAGATCGAGGACGAGGTCGTTGAGCGAGACGGCGGCGAGCTGGAGCTGGACGGCGACATGGTCATCGGCGATTTCCTTGAGCTCATCGGGCGCGACGAGGACGAATTTGAGACGGACAGCGCCACCGTCGGCGGCTGGACGCTGGAGATGTTCGGCGCCTTCCCGGCCGAGGGCGAGGGCTTCACCGCCGAGGGGCTTGAGGTCACAGTTCTCAAAATGGACGGCCTGCGTGTTGAGCGCGTGCTGGTGAAGGTTCTGCCGGAAGCGGCGGGGGAGTGACAAAAACCGCAGACCCGGTGAAAACGCGCCAGGCGAACGAAAAGCACCCCGCACCCGGAGAGGGAAAATCCCTCCGGGTGCGGGGTGTGTGCACATCAGGCGGCTTATCTCGCCGCGGAGTATCCCCCGGCGCCCTTTTTCAGCGTAAACCTGCCCGTCTCGGCCTGGAGCAGGTTGACCTGGTTGAACAGCTCCGAGCTCACGGCGGCGGACTCCTCGCTGCTGGCGGAGTTGGTCTGCACGACGGAGGAGATCTGCCCGATGCCCTCGGACACCTGGGTCAGCGCCTCGGCCTCCTGGCCGATCGCCTCGGTAATGGCGGAGATGGCGGAGCTGGACCTGGTCACCAGCTCCTGCGCCTTCCTCAGCGACACGGACACCTCGTCGACAATGTGGCTGCCGCGCGCGGTAGTGCTTATGGAGTTTTCGATGAGGTCCTTGGTCGCCTTCGCGGCCTCGTCGGACTTGGAGGCGAGATTCCGCACCTCGTCGGCCACAACGGCAAAGCCCTTGCCCGCGCTGCCGGCGCGCGCGGCCTCCACCGCGGCGTTGAGCGCCAGGATGTTCGTCTGGAAGGCGATGTTTTCGATGGTGGCGATTATCTTGCCGATCTGCTCGGACGCTTCGGCGATGTCCCGCATGGCCAGAACCATCTCCTCCATCTGCTTACTGCTGAGCGTGACCTGCTCGCTGGTAAGCTGGGCGCTGCTCCTGGCCTGGGCGGCGGCGGCGACGTTTTTCTCCGAGCTCTTGGTCAGGTCGGCCACAGTGGCGTAAATCTGCTGCACGGCGCTGGCCTGCTCGGTCGCGCCCTGCGCCAGCGCCTGGGCCCC
>JAMPGF010000016.1 GCA_023664105.1 Butyricicoccus sp.
TATTGATTCCAATTTACTTCTTGAGCTTATTCGCTTTTTATGAGACGGGCGTGCCCCGATATCGGGGCCGTTCGTTATTTTTTTATACTAAACCCTGATAAAAGGCTCCAAGAGCTTTTTATCAGGGTTTTAATGTGAGATAGCCGTTGGCGGCTTCGCCGCCTTACGGCTATCCATGCACAGCAGACGGCGCGGCGCGAGCGTGCGAAGCACGCGGAATTCTCGATTGAACTTTCAATCGAGAATTAGTATTAGAATTGGCGGCATCAGCTTTCTCCGCCGCTCCTTGCGCAGTAGAATATGTACTGCTGGGCCAGTCCCGCGTAGGGGCCCAGCGTTTTCGGGTCGAAGCCCGGCGGGAAGTGCTCAGCAAGCGCACGCTTCATCCACACGTCTATGGGAAACGCGTCCATATGCCCGAGCCCGAACAGCACCGCGCAGTTGGCGACCTTCTTCCCCACGCCCTTTACCGACAGCAGCGCTTTCATCGCTGTGTCCGTATCAGTGCGGGCGAGCGCTTCCAAATCCAACTCCCCGCTGTCAACGGCGCGGGCAGCTTGGATGATATACTCGGCGCGATAGCCGCAGCGAAGCGGCGCCAGGTCGCGCTCTTCCAGCCCCGCGATTACGGACGCGTCCGGGAAGGAATACAGCGTCTCCCCCTCCAAATCCACCGGCTCGCCGAAGGTGCGGCAAAGCCTTTCGACGATCCCCTTAATGCGCGGGATGTTGTTGCACTGGGAGATTATAAAGCTGCACAGCGCCTCCCAGCGCTCCTGGCGCAGAATCCTTATGCCCGCTCCAAACTCGGCGCAGCGGTGCAGATACTCCCCCGCGTTGAAGCCCAGGCGTATGGCCTCATAATCGGTGTCGAGGTCAAAATAGGTTTTCCAGAAATTATTGAAATCCTCGGGCGAGGAGCTTATAAAAACGCGCCCGTTCTCCGTCACGACGCGCGCGGCCCTGCCGCCGGCGACGCCGGTGTAGACGCCGTTTTCGTCCGCGTTCCAGCGAAAGCACTGCCCGCACTCGAAGGTTTTCACCGGGTCGAGCTCGCGCAGGGTGCCGAGGCAGATCATGTTGTCGGTCAAACATTCCGTCATCGTGGTTTATCTCCGTTGTATATATTTTTCTCATACTACATCCATTATAGAACATTTTCCCCGCATTATCAAGGCGGCGCGTAAAAAATCCGCGGCTTTTGCAAGCCGCGGATTTTTCTGTGTAAGATTAATAATAGCGCCTGTTCTTGTTCTTGCGAGCTGCCTCGGACTTCTTGCGGCGCTTGACGCTGGGGCTCTGGTAGTACTCCTTCTTGCGAAGGTCGCTCATCACGCCTGCCTTGGCACAGCTGCGCTTGAATCTTTTAAGAGCGTTGTCCAGAGACTCGTTCTCCTTGACATAGACTTCTGACATTTATTATCCCTCCCTCCAAATCCGCCTTTCGGCGCTTCAAGGGCCATAGTTCATGGCTTAACGGACAGTATTATAAAGGTTTTCGCCCGCTTTGTCAATAATTACTTTGCAGGTTTAAGAATAAGATTTACCAATTTGTTTTTCACAATGATGGTTTTGACCACCTGCATGCCCTCCATAAGCCGGGCGATCTTCTCGTTTTTGTACACGATCTCAAGTATCGCCTCGTCACCGGCGTCCACGGGTATGACCACTGTGGAGCGCAGCTTGCCGTTAACCTGCACGGCGATCTCCTTCTCGTTGTCGGCGAGCTTGCTCTCGTCGTATACAGGCCAGCTCTGCTCGCAGGCGAGGCCGGCGAAGCCCTGGAGCTGCCACAGCTCCTCGGCAATGTGCGGCGCGAAGGGTGACAAAAGCGTCAGCAGCGTCTTGATATCGCCGCGGCTGGGGGCGTTGTCGCAGAACTGGTTGACAAGGCTCATCATCGCGGCTATGGCGGTGTTGAACTTCAGGCTCTCAATATCCTCGCCCACCTTCTTGACGGCGCGGTGAACCTCCTTCTCGTTGGCAGCGGAATAACCCTCGTCCCCGTCAACGCGCTTTTCCGCCAGGTTCCAGATACGGTCAAGAAAGCGCTTGCAGCCCTTGACGGCGTTGTCGTTCCACGGCGCGGCCTTCTCGAAGTCACCGATGAACATGATGTACAGGCGCAGCGTGTCCGCGCCGTACTGGTCAACGATGTCGTTGGGGTTGACGACGTTGCCGCGTGACTTGGACATCTTCTCCCCGCCCTCGCCGAGAATCATGCCGTGGCTGGTGCGGCGGGCGTAGGGCTCCTTCGTGGGCACCACGCCGATGTCGTACAGGAACTTGTGCCAGAAGCGGCTGTAGAGCAGGTGCAGCGTGGTGTGCTCCATGCCGCCGTTGTACCAGTCAACGCGGTTCCAGTACTTTATGGCGTCGCGGCCGACAAGCTCTTCGTCGTTGTCGGGGTCCATATAGCGCAGGAAGTACCAGCTCGAGCCGGCCCACTGCGGCATGGTGTCCGTCTCGCGCTTTGCCGGTCCGCCGCAATGGGGGCAGGTGGTATTCACCCAGTCGGTCATTTTCGACAGCGGGGACTCGCCGTCGTCGGTGGTCTCGTAGCTGTCTACCTGAGGCAGGCGCAGGGGCAGCTCGCTCTCCGGCAGGGGGACCCAGCCGCATTTGTCGCAGTTGACAAGCGGGATCGGCTCGCCCCAGTAGCGCTGGCGGGAGAATACCCAGTCGCGCAGCTTGTAGTTGACCTGCTCGTGGCCTATGCCCTTTTCCTCCAGCCACCTGGTCATGGCGGGGATGGCCTCGCGCACAGTCATGCCGTTGAGGAAGCCGGAGTTGACCATTATGCCCGTATCGTCCTTGACGGTATACGCCTCTTTTTCCACGTCGCCGCCCTGCACGACCTCGATTATCTCGCAGCCGAAGGCCCTGGCAAATTCCCAGTCGCGCTCGTCGTGGGCGGGAACGGCCATTATCGCGCCGGTGCCGTAGGTGGCCAGAACGTAGTCGGAGATAAAAATGGGGATCTCCCTGCCGTTTACGGGGTTGACCGCCGTCACGCCGTCAAGGCACACGCCGGTTTTCTCCTTGTTCAGTTCCGTGCGCTCAAGATCGCTCTTGGAGGCCGCGGCGCGCTGATACGCCTGGATCTCATCCGCGTTCCTGAGCAGGGGCATCCACTTTTTTATAAGCGTATGCTCCGGGGAGAGCACCATGTACGTCGCGCCGAACAGGGTGTCGGGCCGTGTGGTGAACACCACGATATCGTCCCCGGCGGTGGACTTGAAGGTGACCTCCGCGCCGGTGGAACGTCCAATCCAGTTGCGCTGCTGAATCTTGACGCGCTCGATGTAGTCCAGCTCGTCCAGGTCGTCGATAAGCCGCTGGGCGTACTCGGTTATTTTCAGCATCCACTGGCTCTTTTCCTTGCGGATAACGGGACTGCCGCAGCGCTCGCAGACGCCCTCGACGACCTCCTCGTTCGCCAGCACGCACTTGCAGCTGGTGCACCAGTTCACGGGCATCGTTGCCTTATAGGCAAGTCCCTTCTTGAACATCTGAAGAAAAATCCACTGGGTCCACTTGTAATAATTCGGGTCGGTGGTGTCCACGCAGCGGTCCCAGTCAAAGCTGAAGCCCAGCATTTTCAGCTGCTCGGTGAAGCGGGCTATGTTCCGGCGGGTAACATCGGCCGGGTGCATGTGGTTTTTGATGGCGTAGTTCTCCGTAGGCAGGCCGAAGGCGTCGTAGCCTATCGGGAAAAGCACGTTATACCCCTGCATCCGGCGCTTGCGCGCGACGATGTCCATGGCGGTGTAGGGCCGGGGATGGCCGACGTGCAGGCCCTGTCCCGAGGGATAGGGGAACTCGATAAGCGCGTAGTACTTCGGCTTGTCCGAGCCTGTCACGGCCTTGAAGGTCTTGTTTTCGCCCCAGTAGCTCTGCCATTTTTTCTCAATGGCGGTAAAATCGTATTTCATTTTGTTTCTTCTTCCTATGTCAAATTTAAGCGTCCTCAATCGGCCGGCGCAAGCAGCGGCGAGACGTCAATCTCCGCGGCGTCGGACCAGAGGTGCTCGAGGTTATAGAATTTGCGGGTCTCGTCCATGAACAGGTGCACGACAACGCAGCCCAGGTCGATGAGCACCCAGCCGCCGCTCCTGTAGCCCTCGCGGCGCAGTACCTCCTCGCCCGCTTCCTCGACCGCGCGCTCGACCTCGTCGGCGAGGGTCTTTATCTGCGTGCTGGACGAGGCGGTGCAGATAACGAAATAGTCGGCCAGCACCGTCACGTCGGTGGTATGCAGCATTTTAATGTCATGCGCCTTTTTGCCGTCCAGCGTCTTTACGGCCAGCTCGGCGATTTCCTTCGGTGTCATCATGTCAGCATCACATTCCTTTTATAAAATAGTCATGGTTTTATCGTCCGTCTCATCCGGCGACCGTGCCCGAGGCGGAGTACAGCCCCCTGCCCCTGTCGTATTGCAGGATGTCGAGCATGTCCGCGCTTATGTCCTGGGTGAAGGGGTTAAGCTTAGTGTTGATTATATCCACCCAGCCGTCAACGTCAATTTCGTAATACGAGCCGCCGAGAACGCCGATGCCCTCGCCCGGCAGGGTGGAGAAGCTTATGTTCTCCTTGTCCATCATCAGAAACTGCCTTGCGAAAAAGGCGATGTTCCCGCTTTCAAGGTCGGTTTTGACGTACTCCTGGAAAATATCTATGGCCTCAGCCAAATTGGGGATATTCCCCAGCGTGAGCATCTGCGAGGCGATGGTCATGAGGAAATCCTGCTGTGTGGCTATTCTGCCCAGATCGCCGTTGACATAGCCCGTGTCGTCGTTGCCGATACGGAAGCGCAGAACCTTCACCGCGTCCTCGCCGCTCAGCCACTGATATCCCGCGGGAATGTGGACGTAAAAGTCCTGGCTCGGGTCGTCGTAGTCCATGGCGCGCGGCACGGTGTAGTACACCCCGCCGATGCAGTCGACCAGCCTTTCCACAGCCTTAATGTTCACCACGGCGTAGCAGTCCGGCTCAAAGCCCAAAATACCGCCGAGGTTTTCAATAACCTTCTCGATGTCACAATTCTCAAAGGCGTACATCGTGCCGGCCTTTTTGACGCTGTAGCTCACGTTCATGAGCGTGTCACGGGGAATGTTCACAAGGTCGAGCGTACCCTCGGCGGTGTCCATCCGTCCGGCAATGATAACGTCCGTGTTCGCGCCGATCTGGTCCAACGCGAACAGCAGGAAGGTGTAGCAGTCGTCCTTGCGCGAATTCGGCTCCGGCGTGGGCTCGGGCGTCGGCGTCGGCTCCGGGGTCTCCTCCGGCCCTGGAGCAGCCGATGCGGGCGTCGGCGCGGGCGTAACCACAGGCTCGCGCATGGCGGGTGCCGAGGTGTCCGGCGGCTTTTCCCAAATCGAATAGGCCACCGCCGCCGCGCATATCACCGCCAGCACGCACACCAGCGCCACGAGCCAGCCGCGCATTTTCCTCTTCGCCGGCGGCTTCTTGGCGTAGCGCGTATTGTCCTTCTGCGCGCGGATGTTCCCGGCGCTTGACAGCCCGGCCTTCTTTATCTGTTTTTGCAGCTCCGGCGTCAGGGACGCTGTCTCCTCGCCGAAAACCTTATCTGACCTTGACCCGGCGCGCGCGTTCGCCTTACCCGGCGCGCCGCGCTTCCCTCCGCCGCTGCTCCCGTTGAGCTTCATATGGTTTTTACTCCCTGTGTGTTATCTTCGCGTACCACTCCAGCGCGGAGGCGCTGTCCTCGTGCGGGGTGTTGCCCCGGCTGACGATGTCCTCCAGGCTCATCCTCAGCCCCAGCTCCATCGCCGCGTCAATGTCCTCATAGGCCAGAGCGCGCAGGCGCTCCACGCCCTCGAAATCGCGCGCGGGCTCTATGTAATCGGCCATGTACAGCACCTTTTCCGGCATGGACATATCCGGGCGGCCCGTGGTGTGCCACTCTATCGCCGTGTACACCTCATCGCACGCGCCGAAGCGGTCGCGCGCCACTGCCGCGCCGGTTTTCGCGTGCAGCAGCTTTTCATTCGTGCGCTCAAGCTCATCAGTAATAATACCATATTCTTCGCACAATAGCAACTGCTGATTGAGGTCTAATTTTTTCGTTATGTCATGCAAAATCCCCGCCTCGGCGGCAAGGTCCGGGTCGGTGCCCCAGCGCCGGGCAAGCGAGCGCGCCTCGCTCTCCACGCCGCGGACATGCCGCACGCGCTTTGGATCGAGCATCGCGTCGGCCTGCTCGCGCAGCCACTCCCACTCCGGCTGCGCGCCGTACAGCCTTTGCCGGATAACCTCGGCATAAGCCGCCGGGTGCATCAGCTCGCGCCCGCGCCGCTGCCGCAGCAGCTCACGCAGCTGCGTCGACGATGCCGGCACCGCGGGCGCGGAAATAATCTCCACGCGCGCGCCGTACTTCTCCCGCAGCGAGCGCGCGGCGGCGGAGAGCTTTTCCCCCTCGCCCGTGTCCCGTGCCATCGCCGCGAGCGCCGCGTTTTGCAGTATCCACTCAAAATCCCGCCACTTCTCAAAGGAGCAGAGCATATCTGTACCCACGAGCAGATAAAGCTCCGCTCCGGGGTACTGCTCCAGCAGCTCGCGCAGGGTGTCGCTGGTAAAACTCTTCCCCTCGCGCCGCAGCTCCATGTCGCTGACCTCGATGCCCGGCACCTCCGCGAACGTCAGGCGCGCCAGCTCAAGCCTCTGCTCCGGAGCGGGACTGCCCTCGGCCATGTCCTTATGCGGCGCGGCGCGGTCGGGTATGACGAGCATTTTCTCCGGCGCGAGCTGCTCCATCGCGGCCTTTGCCGCGGCCAAATGTCCAATGTGCGGCGGGTTAAAGCTGCCGCCGTAAACGCAGATTTTCATTTTCTTTCACTCCCCGGCAATAAAACGCCTTGTACTGTTCCTCATTCCTCTTTAGCAGGTTCATTGGCAAACAGGAATTTATCCAATAAATACGTTATAAAATACAACCGCATAAACAAATAATGCCGCTATAAAAGTAAGAATAAAGTCGCTTTTGCTTTTGCCCACCGTGTTTTTATATTCAATACTTTGCAAAACTAAGAAGGTTGCAAGTGAAGTATACATAATAGGATTTGATATATCAGACGACAAAACTTTGAACAATCCCAATCCGGTAAAAATAATAGTGATTACTGATAATATTGTTTTCGCAATCTTCATAGCGAACACCTTACCTTCCGCAAATCCCGATTTATCGGGCTGTACTTCAAAAAACGTCATCTCACAAGCGTTATTTTCGGCTCCTTCGCGTTCCTCTTATACAGCACGAACTTGCTTCCGATGATCTGCACCGGCTCCGCGCCGCAGGCCTCGCTGAGCGCGTCGCAGGCCTCGCGCGCGGTCAGCAGCGAGTTTTCCAGCACTCTGCCCTTGACTATCTCCCGCGCCTTGAGCGCGCCGCTTACCTGGCTTATCACGTTTTCCGTAATGCCGCCCTTGCCGATCTGGACTATGGTGTCCAGCCCGGCGGCAATGCCCTTGAGCTGGGCGCGCTGCTTACTTGTCAGCATAGTATTTTCTCAGCTCCTCCACAAATTTTCTCATCGCCCGTCCCCTGTGGGAAATCGCGTTTTTCTCCGCCTCTGACAGCTCCGCCATGGATCTGTCCAGCCCCTCGGGCAGGAACACGGGGTCGTATCCAAATCCCCCGCCGCCCCGCGGCTCGGTCAAAATGCTCCCCGGGCACTCTCCGCAGGCGCGCAGCACATCCCCGTTCGGGAAGGTGCAGCAAAGCGCGCAGGCAAAGCGCGCCGCGCGGTTTGCCTCATCGCCCAGCTTTTCCAGCAGAAACGCCGTTCGCGCCGCGTCCGAGTCCTCGTGGCTTCCCGTGTACCGCGCCGAGTAGATCCCCGGCGCGCCGCCCAGCGCGTCGACCATAAGCCCGGAATCATCCGCCACGGCGGGCAGCCCCGCCGCGCGCGTGACGGCAATGGCCTTCAAATAGGCGTTTTCCTCAAAGCTCGCGCCGTTTTCCTCCACGGAAAAATCACACCCGGCCTCGCGCTGGCTCACCAGCTCGATCCCCTCGCCCGAGAGCAGCTCGCGCAGCTCCCGCAGCTTGTTGGCGTTATTCGAGGCAAGCACAAATTTCATAACCGCGCTCCCCCCTTATTGCAGCAGCGCCCCGGCAAAGCCGTCCGGCTCGAAGGGCATCAGATCGTCCTGCCCCTCGCCCACGCCGATGTACTTCACCGGCACCTTCAGCTCGTCGGCGATGGCAAAGACAATGCCGCCCTTTGCCGTGCCGTCGAGCTTGGTAAGCACAATGCCCGTCACCTCCGCCGTATCGCCGAAGCTCTTGGCCTGGATAAGCCCGTTCTGCCCCGTGGTCGCGTCGATAACCAGCAGCGTCTCCACGTCCGCGTCGGGCAGCTCACGGGCGATAATGCGCCGGATCTTCGCCAGCTCGTTCATCAGATTCTGCTTGTTGTGCAGCCGCCCGGCGGTGTCGATAATAATAACATCCGCGCCGCGCGCCTTCGCCGCGGCTATGCCGTCGTAGACCACGGCGGCGGGGTCGCTCCCCTCCTCATGCCTGACAATATCCGCGCCGCTGCGCTTGGCCCAGACATCCAGCTGCTCAGCCGCCGCCGCGCGGAAGGTATCCCCGGCGCACAGCAGCACCTTTTTGCCCCCGTCGCGGAGATTGGCCGCCAGCTTGCCGATGGTCGTGGTCTTGCCCACGCCGTTGACGCCCACCATGAGGATAACCGACGGCTTTGTGCCCAGCTTCAGCTCCCTGTCGCCGACCTCGAGGATCTCTGCCAACACCTCGCGAAAGGCCCCGCGCAGCTCTTCGCCGCCGCGAAGCCCGCGCTCGAGAACCACCTCGCGCAGCCTTTCGACAGCCTTTACCGAGGCGCTCACGCCCGCGTCAGCCATAATGAGCGTGTCCTCAAGCTCGTCGTAGAACTCCTCATTTTCGCCCGTAAACCCGGCGAACATGTTGTTCATTGAAACGGCCATGCTCTGCTTCGTGCGCGCAAGCCCGCTTTTTATCTTCTCAAAAAATCCCATATCCTTCGCTTCCCTTCTGATTTATTTTATCCGACCGCGCCCTTTTCCGCCTCGTCCAAATCGACGGAAATCACCGTCGTCACGCCCTTTTCCTGCATGGTCACGCCGTAGAGCATGTCCGCCTCCTCCATGGTGCCGCGGTGGTGGGTGATCGCGATAAACTGCGTATTCCGCGCCATGGAGCGCATATACTCGGCATAGCGCGCGACGTTTGTCTCGTCCAGCGCCGCGTCGATCTCGTCCATGATGCAAAACGGCGTCGGCCTGACCTTCATTATGGCAAAATAAAGCGTGATCGCCACGAAGGACTTCTCACCGCCGGAGAGCAGGCTTATCGTCGTCACTGCCTTTCCGGGCGGCTGCACCTTTATCTCGATGCCGCACTCGAGCACGTTTTCCTCGTCCTCCAGCTCCAGCGAGGCCCGCCCGCCGCCGAACAGCTCCAGAAAAACCTCCTTGAAGCTCTCGTTAATGGCCTTGAACTGCGCGGTGAAAATCTCCTTCATCTCGCCGGTGAGCTCGGAGATGATCTTCTCCAGCTCCTTCTTGGCCCGGCTGACATCCCCGTGCTGCCCGCTCAAAAACTCATAGCGCTCGCTCACGCGCTCATATTCCTCTATCGCGCCCAGGTTCACGCTCCCCAGGCGGCCTATCTCACGCCGCAGCTGGGCAATGCGCTTTGTGGCCGCGTCCATATCCTCGACAGCCTGCCGCACCTCCTGCGCCGCGCTCCGGCTGAGCTCATAGCTGTCCCAGAGCTTGTCGACGATGCTCTTTTCCTCCATCTCGGCGGCGAGCTTTTTCTGCTCGAAGCGCGAGCACACTGCCTGCATGTCAATCATCTGGCGGTTTTTGTCCTGCCCGTCCTTTTCGCAGCGGGTGCGCTGCCCCTCAAGCTCCATTCTGCGCGCGTTTATCGCCTCTATACCCGCCTTGAGTGCGGAAATCTCCTCGCGCCGCCACCAGGTCTGCTCCTGCATTTCCTCAAGCTCGCGCTCAAACGCGGCGCTTTTCTCCTTTGTTTCCCCGATGGCGCGCATTCTCTGCTCCCCGTCGCCGGAGATGGCCTCCAAAAGCTCCGCGAGGCTGCCGCGCGAGCGCGCGGTCGCGTCCCGCTCGGCCTCGAGCGAGGCCACACCCTCGCGAAGCACCGCCAGCTTCTCCGCCAGCTCGGCGCGCCGTTTTTCAAACTCCTCGCGCCCGCCGGAAAGCCCCTCTATCTCCGCTCTCACTTCAGCAAGCTCGGTCTCCAGCGCGGCGATTTCCTCCGCCGTCTGCCCGGCGCGCTGCTCGTTTTCCCTTATGCGCGCGGAGATGCCGGTTTTCTCGTTTTCCAGCGTCTCCAGCGCCTCGTCCACCGCGCTTTGCAGCAGACGGCACTGTGCGGCCTCGCTCTCCCAGCGGTGGACGCACTCCGCGGCCTCGCCCTGCTCGGATGCGGCCTGCTCCATCTCGTACTTCGCCGCCGCCAGCTCCCGCTGCGCCTCGCCGAGCTTCGCGCGCACAGCCGCCTCGTCCTTCGCAATGGTTTCAAGTCTCCCCCGCAGCTTTTTCAGCTCGTTTGCGCGAGAGAGTATGCCCACGTTCTTCGCCGTGCTGCCGCCGGTCATTGAGCCTCCGGCGTTGATCAGCTGCCCGTCGAGCGTGACAATGCGCAGCTGGTTGTCAAATTTCCTCGACATCCTCACCGCGCTGCCCAGCGTCTCGGCAACCACCGTGCGGCCCAGCAGATTGAGAAAAATATTCTCAAACTGCTTATCAAACCCCACCAGCTCCGCCGCGACACCGACGAAGCCCTCCTCGCCCTCCGGCACGCGCCGCAGGCTGTTCGGCCTTATCGTGGACAGCGGCAAAAACGTCGCCCGCCCGCCGTCGGCGCGCTTAAGCATCTCAATGGCGGCCTTGCCGGAGTCCTGCGTATCCACCACAATATTCTGCATCGCCGCGCCCAGCGCAGTCTCAATGGCGATGGCGTAGCGCTCATCCACCGTCAGCAGTCCCGCCACGGGCCCGAAAACGCCCCGGAGCGTGCCGCGCCCGGCCTCGCGCATGACGGTTTTCACCGCCTTGCCCATGCCCTCGAATTCCTTCTCCATTTCCGCGAGCATGTTCACCCGCGCCTGTGTCGAGCGCAGCTCCACGGTCAACTTATTCAGGCCCTCGCCCAGCTCCGTCACACGCTCCTCGCGCCCGGACATAAGCAGCCGGTGCCCGCTTATGACGTTGTTTATCTCATCCAGCCGCTGCCTGGCCTTTTCCAGCTCTCCGTTTGCCCGGCGAAGCTGCCCGCCCGTGGCGGCGTACTTCTCCTCGCCCGCGGCGCTTTCGGAGTCTATTTCCGCCGCGCGCTCGTCCAGCTCGCGCCTGCGGTCGGCGAGCATGGCCAGCATCGTCTGACTGTGCGCCAACGACTCCGCCGCCGCGTTCTCGCGCGTCACCAGCTCGCTGATCCCCAGCTCATTCCGCCCGGCCTCGGCGGCGTTTTCCTCGGTCTGGGCCACGGCGGCGGCGATCTCCCGCTCGTGCCGGGCCTTTTCGCCGTCAATCTGCTCAAGCCGCGCGCCGAGAGCGTCGATCTGTGCCTTAATTGCCTCTGCGCGGCCGCTCTGCTCGCTTATCTCGCTTTCCATGCGCTCGATGCTCTCGCGGTTGTGCTCAAGGTTGGCGCGCAGCACCGCCATTGCGCTCTCCGCCTCAGCCGCCAGCGCCTCGGCCTCGGACACCCTCCCGCGCTCTCGCTCGGCCTCCACATCGCACTGCCGCATCTTCTCCGTGCACTCCTCCGACGCGGCGTAAACCTGCTGCAATTCCCGCTCCGCCTGCTCAAGCGCGCCCTTTGCCTGCTCGAAGTCGGCGCTGACCGCCTCGGCCTGCGCCTGAAGCCGGTCGAGCGTCTCCATCCAAACGGAGATTTCCAGCGCACGCTGCTCGTCGCGCAGGATGAGGAAGCGCTTTGCCGTCTCCGCCTGCTCGCGCAGGGGGCCTACCTGCATCTCCAGCTCGTCTATCTTGTCGCTAATGCGCACAAGGTTTTCCTCCGTGCGCTCAAGCTTGCGCTCGGCCTCCTCCTTGCGCCGGCGGTATCGGGCGATCCCTGCCGCCTCCTCAAAAATCTCGCGCCTGTCGGTGCTGCGCGCGGAAACGATCTCCGCGATCCTGCCCTGCCCGATGACGCTGTAGCCGTCGCGCCCGAGCCCCGTGTCCATGAGAAGCTCGGTAATGTCGCGCAGCCTTACGCTCTCGCGGTTGAGGTAGTATTCACTCTCCCCGCTGCGGTAATACCGGCGGGTAATCACCACCTCGTCGGAGTCCAAATCAAAAAGCCCCGCGCTGTTGTCCAGAATGAGGCTGACCTGGGCAAAGCCCATGGGAGAGCGCTTTTCGGTGCCGCCGAAAATCACGTCCTCCATCTTGCCGCCGCGCAGGGCCTTGCTGCGCTGCTCGCCCATGACCCACAAAATAGCGTCGGAAATATTCGACTTTCCGCTGCCGTTGGGGCCTACGATGGCTGTTATTTCCTTTTCAAATGTCAACCGGGTCTTGTCGGGAAACGACTTAAACCCCTGAATTTCGAGTGCTTTTAAGTACAAAACAATTCCTCTTTCTCCGCCGCCGCTCCCCGGCGGCACGGTCGCTGCGGGCATGATGCCCCATAATTGGTTTATTTTACTATACCCGCGGCTTTTTTTCAAGTCCGTATTCTTCCCATCACCCGTCGAAATAATAGGGCTTGCAAAATCTGCCGCGCGCTATTATAATGTATTGGCAAATCGGAGACGCGGGGGGCCGAAATGGAAAAGCTCAGTTCAAGACAGAACAAAACGATCGCCCACCTTCGCCGCCTCGGCGCGGACCGTGCCTACCGGCGCGAGTGCGCGCAGTACGTCTGCGACGGCGAAAAGCTCCTGCGCGAGGCGGTCAAATGGGGCGCGGAGATAAAAGCCGCCGTCTGGCGCGCCGAACCGACAATAGAGCTCCCGGACACGGTGCGGCAGTACACCGCGCCCCAGGAGCTTCTCGACTACGCCACCGCGCTGAAAAACTGCCCCGGCGTGCTCTTCACCGTGGAGCAAAAGCCTTGGGCCCCCGCCCCGCCCGGCAGGACGCTGGTGCTGGAAACCATACAGGACCCCGGCAACCTCGGCGCCATCCTCCGCACGGCAAACGCCCTCGGCATGGACACGGTCATCCTCACCGGGCAGTGCGCCGACCTGTACAATCCCAAAACCGTCCGCTCGGCCATGGGCGCGCTCTTCCGCCAGCGCGTGTATGAGCTCTCCCTTGAGCAAGCCCGCGCGTATCTGAGCGGAAATAACCTGCGTCTCTACGGCGCGGCCCTGTCGGACGCGTCCAAAGATATCCGCGCGCTGGATTTAAAAAACGCCGCCGTCGCCATCGGAAGCGAAGGCTCGGGCCTTTCTCCCGAGCTGCTTGAAATGTGCGACGGGCAGCTGATAATCCCCATGAACCCCGCCTGCGAGTCACTAAACGCTGCCGTCGCCGCGGCAATCGTCATGTGGGAGCTGACCAAATAATAGAGAGAAAAGAGGAAAAAGCTTATGTCCGAGCTCATCTACTGGGTGTGGTTTTCCTCTCTTCGCGGAGTGCGCACCGTCCTGCTGCGCGAGCTGCTCCGCCGTCTGGGCGGTCCGAAGGCGGTGTTCCTGGCCGAAGAGCGCGCGCTTACCGAGTGCGGAGCCTCCGCCGGAGAGCTGGACACGCTGCTCAATCAGCGCCAGCTGAAAACCGCCGGGGAAATAATCTCCCGCTGCGAGCAGCAGGGCACAGACATCCTCACGCTCCAGGACGCGGCCTACCCCGCGCGCCTTCGCGCCATACCCGATCCGCCCTGGGTGCTGTACGTCAGGGGCCGCCTGCCGGACGTGGACAGCGAAGCGGCCATAGCCATCGTCGGCACGCGCCGCTCCAGCCCCTACGGCGACAAAATGGCCCGGGAGCTGGGCTACGGCGTGTCGAAGGGCGGCGGCCTTGTGATAAGCGGCCTTGCCGAGGGCATCGACTCCTGCGCTGCCCAGGGCGCGCTCATGGCCGGCGGCAGGGTGATCGGCGTTCTTGGCACCGCCATCGACGAGGTGTACCCGCGCTTTAACCGCGCCCTATTCGACGATGTCGCCGCCACCGGCGCGCTTGTGAGCGAATACCCTCCCGGCACGGAGGGGAACCGCCGCTTTTTCCCGGCGCGCAACCGCATAATGGCGGGCCT
Organism: Butyricicoccus sp.; assembly: GCA_023664105.1. Classification (GTDB taxonomy): domain Bacteria; phylum Bacillota; class Clostridia; order Oscillospirales; family Oscillospiraceae; genus JAMPGF01. The sequence continues at coordinate 14,252 of JAMPGF010000016.1, forward strand.
CGCCGTAGGCGTAGTCGTTGTCGAAGCGCCCGTGCGCAGCGGCGCGCTTATCAGCGCCGGCCGCGCCGCGGACTATGGCCGGGACGTTTTCGCCGTCCCCGGCAACGCCGACGCCGCCAACAGCCACGGCACAAACGCGCTCATCCGCGACGGCGCGCGCCTTGTCGAAAACGCCGGGCAGATCCTCGAGGAATACGAAAACCGTTTTCGGGATAAGCTCAAGCCTGACGGAAAGCTCGGCGTACCGCCCGGGCTTGCCGAGCCAAAGCCCCCGCACGAGGAAAAAACGCAAGTCCAAAAACCTGACAAACGCGAGGACGGCGAGGGCTTTTTCAAGCTCCGCGTGCCCACGCGCCGCAAAAAGGCGGAAAGCGCACCCCCGAAGCTCGCCGAGCAGCTCGAGGGCCTGAGCGAAAACCAGCTCAAAATAGTGTCCGTAATGAAAAAGCCGTCGATGCACATCGACGACATAATCGATCTCACGCAGCTTCCCGCATCCGCGGTACTCGCGGAGCTGACGCTGCTTCAGATAAAGGGCTTCGTCGCCCAGGAAGGCGGCAAGCGCTTCACGTTAAAAATAGCAAAGCGAGGTTAAGAGCATGGCAAAAGGAAAGACGAATCTGGTGATCGTCGAATCTCCGGCCAAGGCCAAAACAATAGAAAAATATCTTGGGCGCGACTACAAGGTCGTGGCCTCGATGGGCCATCTCCGGGACCTGCCGAAGAGCAGCCTGGGCGTGGATGTCGACCACGACTTCCAACCGGAGTACATCCCCGTAAAGGGCAGAGAGGAAATCATATCCGAGCTGAAAAAGTCAGCCGACGCGGCGCAGACCGTGTATCTGGCAACCGACCCTGACCGCGAGGGCGAAGCCATTTCCTGGCACCTCAAGGAGCTGCTGAATCTTCCGGACAGCCGCGCCCGGCGCGTGACCTTCAACGAGATAACCAAAAAGGTCGTCACCGAGAGCATTCAGTCCCCCCGCGACATTGACCAGGACCTTGTCAACGCGCAGCAGGCCCGGCGCATACTCGACCGCCTTGTGGGCTACAAGCTCTCCCCCCTGCTCTGGCACAAGCTGAAAAAGCCCAAGCTGTCGGCAGGCCGCGTCCAGTCCGTCGCCACGCGCATGGTCGTCGACCGCGAAAATGAGATACGCCAGTTCAAACCCGAGGAGTACTGGCTTCTGGACGCCCATCTCCTGCACGAGCGCTCAGGCGCGGGCTTCACCGCCCGCTACCACGGCAGCAACGGAAAAAAGCGCGAGCTCCACTCCCGCGAGGAGGTCGACGCCGTGCTCGCCGACGTCGAGGGCAAGAGCTTCACCGTAAGCTCGGTCAAGCGCAGCGACAAGCAGCGCAGCCCCTCGCCCCCGTTCATCACCTCCACGCTCCAGCAGGAGGCCTCACGCCGCCTCGGCATGACCCCGGCCCGCACCATGCGCGTGGCCCAGCAGCTCTACGAGGGCGTGGACATCGCCGGACAGGGCACCGTGGGCCTCATCACATACATGCGAACGGACTCCCTCCGCCTGTCCGACGAAGCCCTCGCCGCGGCGAAGCGCTTCATCACCGCGCGCTACGGAGCACGTTACTACCCCGGCAAGCCCCGCACCTTCAAGACCAAATCCGGCGCACAGGACGCGCACGAGGCCATCCGCCCGTCCAACGTAGACCTGAGCCCCGACGTTGTAAAATCAGACCTCAGCTCCGACCAGTACCGTCTCTACCGCCTCATCTGGGGCCGCTTCACCGCCAGCCAGATGTCCAACGCGATATACGACAACGTTGTCATGGACGCCGAGTGCGCCGGGCACGTTTTCCGCGCCAATTACTCCGAGCTGAAATTCGCCGGCTTCACGGCGGTCTACGAGGAGGGTAAGGACGAGGAGAGCGACGAGCCCCGCCGCCCCCTGCCGTACCTGTCCGAGGGTGAGACCGTCGCCGCCGGGCGCTTCGACAGCGAGCAGCGCTTCACCCAGCCCCCCTCCCGCTATACGGAGGCAACGCTGGTGCGCGCCATGGAGGAAAAGGGTATAGGCCGCCCGTCGACCTACGCGCCGACCATCAGCACCATCTCCGCGCGCGAGTACGTTGTCAAGGAGGGCCGCTATCTCCGCCCCACCCCCCTGGGCGAGGTCGTCACCCAGCTCATGGAGGACTATTTTCAGGACATAGTCGACCTGAAATTCACCGCCGGAATGGAGGACCGCCTCGACGAGATCGAGGCAGGCCGCTGCCAGTGGAAGAGCGTCCTGCACGATTTCTACGGCGGCTTTTCCGGCGAGCTTGACGCCGCGGAAAAGGCCCTCGACGGCGTGCGCATAAAGATCCCCGACGAGGAATCCGACGAGGTCTGCGATGTCTGCGGAAAGAAAATGGTCATCAAAAGCGGGCGCTTTGGCCGCTTCCTGGCCTGCCCCGGCTACCCCGATTGCACCTTCACCAAGCCCATCGTCATCGAGATGCCGGGCAAGTGCCCGAGGTGCGGCGCGCGCATACTCAAGCGCACGTCCAAAAACGGCTACACCTACTACGCCTGCGAAAAGCTTGCCGACTGCGGCTTCATGAGCTGGAATGTGCCCGTAAAGGACTTCTGTCCCGAGTGCGGCAAGACCATGTTCAAGCTCTCCGGCAAGGGCCAGAAAAAGCCCTTCTGCATAAACGAGCAGTGCCCGAACTTCCTGCCCGAGGACAAGCGCGGCTACAAGAAGAAAAAGCCCGCCGACCCCGCCCCCGAGGCCGAAGCCGAAGCCGCTCCCGCCGGGGAAAAGAAGCCCGCCGCCAAGAAAGCGGCTGCAAAAAAGTCCGCCGCCAAGAAAACCGCAGCCCGGAAAACCGCAAAAAAGGACGCCTGATATGACAGAATTTGTAACGGTCATCGGCGCGGGCCTTGCCGGGTGCGAGGCGGCCTGGCAGCTTGCCGGGCGCAGCGTGCGCGTGCGCCTTTGCGAGATGAAACCGGAAAAGAAAACCCCCGCGCACGTCTCAAACGACTTTGCCGAGCTGGTGTGCTCCAATTCCCTGAGAAGCGACGAGCTGACCAACGCCGTCGGCCTGCTCAAGGAAGAGCTTCGCCGCCTTGGCAGCCTCATCATGGAGTGCGCGGACGCCAACCGCGTCCCCGCCGGCGGCGCGCTGGCGGTCGACCGCGTGTCCTACGCCCGTATGGTAACGGAAAAAATCCGCTCCCACCCCAACATCGAGGTGGTCGAGCAGGAGATAACGAAAATCCCCGACGGCGAGGTAATAATCGCCTCCGGCCCCCTGACCAGCGGCGCGCTGGCGGAGGAAATATCAAAGCTCTGCCCCGGCAGCAACCTGCACTTCTACGACGCCGCAGCCCCCATAGTCACCGCCGAGAGCGTTGATATGGAAAGCGCCTTCTTCGCCTCCCGCTACGGCAAGGGCAGCGCGGACTACATCAACTGCCCCTTGACGCGCGGCGAATACCTCGCCTTCTGGCGCGAGCTCTGCGCGGCGGAGCAGGCCCCGGTCCACGGCTTTGACGACGGCGGCGTGTTCGAGGGCTGCATGCCTGTCGAGGTCATGGCCCGCCGCGGCGAGGACACGCTGCGCTTCGGCCCCATGAAGCCCGTCGGCCTCGCCGACCCGCGCACGGGTCAGGAATACTACGCCGTAGTCCAGCTCCGCCGCGACAACGCCGAGGGCAGCATCTACAACATCGTCGGCTTCCAGACGCATCTTCGCTTCCCCGAGCAGCGCCGCGTGTTTTCCATGATCCCCGCGCTGAAAAACGCTGAGTTCGTCCGCTACGGCGTGATGCACCGCAACACATACCTCAACTCCCCGCAGCTTCTTGACCGCTACTACCGCCTGCGCGGCACGGAGCGCATCAGCTTCGCCGGACAGATGACGGGAGTCGAGGGCTACGTCGAGTCCTGCGCCTCGGGCCTGCTCGTCGGAATTGAGACGGCCCGCCGCGTGCTGGGAAAGCCGCCCCTTGACTTCCCGCAGGAGACCGCCACCGGCGCGCTTGCTCAGTACATATCCGGCGGCAGCGTGGGCGCGTTCCAACCAATGAACATAAACTTCGGCATAATAGCCCCCCTGGGCTGTAAGGTCAAGGGCAAGCGCAATAAAAACGCGGAAATATCAAAGCGCTCCCTTGAAATAATCGACCGCTTGAAGGAGGAAAAGGCATGAGAATAATAATAGACGCAATGGGCGGGGACAACGCCCCGATGGAGATAGTGCGCGGCGCGGCGGATGCCTGCCGCGAGTTTGGCGTGGACATCGCGCTTGTCGGCCTCCTGGACGAGGTACGCGCCTGCCTTGCCGAGTGCGGGGCCGCGGAGGACGAGCACCTGACCGCCGTGCACGCCGAAGACGTTATAACCATGCACGACGAGCCCAGCACTGCGGTGCACGCCCGGCCCGACAGCTCCATGTCCGTGGCCCTGGACATGCTCCGGAACGGCGAGGGCGACGCCTGCGTCTCCGCCGGCAGCACCGGGGCCCTTCTTGCGGGCGCGACGCTCAAGCTCAAGCGCATCCGCGGCATCCGCCGCGCCTGCCTCTCCCCCGTCATCCCCAACGGCGCCGGCGGCGCCCTGCTCATCGACTGCGGAGCCAACGCCGAGTGCACGAGCGAGTTCCTGCTCCAGTTCGCCTACATGGGCAGCTTTTACGCCCGCGGAATGCTCGGCTGTGAAAACGCCCGCGTCGCCCTGCTGAACATCGGCGCGGAGGAAACCAAGGGCACCGAGCTCCAGCGCGAGACCTACGCCCTGCTCCGCCAGGCCCATGAGGCCGGACGCATAAACTTCGTCGGCAATATCGAGGGCGGCGACATACTCTTCAACAAGGCCGACGTCATCGTCTCCGACGGCTTTTCCGGCAACATCCTGCTCAAGAGCCTTGAGGGCACGTCGAAATTCTTCCTCGGTCAGATGAAAGCCATGATGGCCTCTCTCGACCCCGCCTCCGCCGCTGCCGTCGCCAAAAGCCTCGGCTCCCTCAAAAAGCACATGGACGCCTCCGAAACCGGCGGCACCCCCCTGCTGGGCATTTCCAGGCCCGTTATCAAGGCCCACGGCGGAAGCAGCGCCCGCGCCATCAGAAGCGCGGTCAAGCAGGCCGTCGCCTTTGTCGAGCACGGCGTCATTGACGGCATCACCGCCAATCTCGAATATATGAAGCTCAAATGAGGCCTTCGCCATGCAGGAATTACAGATAAAGCTGAACTACGAATTCAAAGACCCCTCACTCATCCGCACCGCGCTGACCCACTCCTCCTACGCCAACGAGCACCGCTGCCAGAGCAACGAGCGGCTCGAGTTCCTGGGCGACAGTATCCTCGGCATGGTCGTCGCGGCGTATCTCTACCGCCTCTACCCCGACATGCCCGAGGGCAGGATGACGCGCCTTCGCGCGGAATTGGTGTGCGAGCAGAGCCTTCACCGCGTCGCCGCCAGGCTGGGCTTCGGCGAAAATCTCCGTCTCGGCAAGGGCGAGGAGCTCTCCGGCGGGCGTGAGCGCGCCTCCATCCTCGCCGACTGTGTCGAAGCCGTTATCGCCGCGCTGTACCTCGACGGCGGCTTTGATGTCGCCCGCGCGTTCATCATGGAGCACATCCTCTCCAGCCTTGAGCAGCCGGATTTCGCCCACGGCAGCGACTACAAAACCGAGCTTCAGGAGCTTGTCCAGCAAAAGCCGAACCAGCGCCTGAATTACGCCATGGTCGCCGAAAGCGGCCCCGACCACCGGAAAACCTTCACCGCCGAGGTCCGCCTCAACGGCGCCGTCCTCGGCTCGGGCGAGGGCCGCACGAAGAAGGAGGCCGAGCAGAACGCCGCCTGCGTCGCGCTGCGCGCGCTCCGGCGCAAATGACGGCCCGCCGCGGCATAATCCCGGTGTTCATCCCCCACCTGGGCTGCCCCCACGACTGCGCCTTCTGCAACCAGAAGCGCATCTCCGGCGCGCTCAGCCCTGCCACAGCCGGGGATGTCGCCCGGGAAATTGAACAGGGCCTCACCCGCTGCCGCCGTCCGGCCCAGCTGGCCTTTTACGGCGGCAGCTTCACCGCCATTCCGGTGAGCGAGCAGCTCGCCCTGCTCGGCGCGGCCCAGCCGTATCTGAGAAGCGGCGAACTGGAGAGCATCCGCCTGTCCACCCGCCCCGACGCCATTGACGGCCCCACCCTTGAGCGCCTCCGCGCCCGCGGCGTAAGCGTCATCGAGCTGGGCGCGCAGTCCATGGACGACGAGGTTCTCCAAAAAAGCGGCCGCGGCCACAGCGCGGAGGACACCGTCCGCGCCTCGCGGCTCATCAGGCGCGCCGGCTTTTCCCTGGTGCTGCAAATGATGACCGGCCTGCCCGGCTCCGACGCCCGCCGCGACATCGAGACTGCCCGGCGCGTCATCGCCCTGTCCCCCGACGCGGCGCGCATCTACCCCACCGTGATAATCCGCGGCACCCCGCTCTACGGGCTCTGGCGCGAGGGCAAATACACCGGGCACACGGTGGAAGCCGCCGTTGAGGTCTGCGCGCAGATCCTCCCGCTGTTCGAGAGCGCGGGCATTCCCGTCATACGCCTCGGCCTGAACCCGACGGACGAGCTGTCCGGCGGCTCAGCCGCCGGCGGGGCCTACCACCCCGCCCTCGGCGAGCTGGTCAAAAGCCGCGTGCTGCTGAACCGCGCCCGCGGCTTGCTTCGCCGCTCTCCCCCGCCGCGCAGCGTCACCCTCGCCGTGTCCCCCCGCTGTCTTTCCCAGATGGCTGGCCAGCACCGCCGCAACATCGAGGCGCTTCGCGCCGAGTTCGGCCTTGACCGCGTAAAAATCATCCCCGCCCCCGGGCTTCCCCCCGGCGAGATAAAAATCATAGAAGAATAAAAATATTCCCACCCTTTCGGGTGGGAATATTTTTATCAAAATTCGCTCACACAATTCCCTGCCACTTCATGGCCTCGGCGACCTTCAGGAAGCCGGCGATGTTGGCTCCGGCGACGAGGTTGCCCTCCATGCCGTAGTCAGCGGCGGCCTGGGCCGCGTTCTTGTAGATGTTGACCATGATGTCGTGCAGGCGCTCGTCCACCTCGTCGAAGGTCCAGGACAGGCGCAGGGAGTTCTGGCTCATCTCCAGACCGGAGGTGGCCACGCCGCCGGCGTTGGCGGCCTTCGCGGGCCCAAAGAGCACGCCCGCGCCCTGAAGCTTCTCAACGGCGTCGGGAGTGGCGGGCATATTCGCGCCCTCGGCAACGGCGAAGCAGCCGTTGGCGATCAGAGCGTCGGCGCTGTCGGCGTCCAGCTCGTTCTGGGTGGCGCAGGGCAGCGCGATGTCGCACTTAACGGTCCAGATGCCGCGGCAGCCCTCGACGTACTTCGCGCCGGGGACGTAGTCAAGGTAGGTCTTGATGCGCTCGCGCTTCTGCTCCTTGATGACCTGGATGACCTTGTAGTCGATGCCGTTCTCGTCCACGATATAGCCGTTGGAGTCGCTCATTGCGATGACCTTGCCGCCGAGCTGGGCAGCCTTCTGGTTGGCGTAGATGGCGACGTTGCCGCTGCCGGAGATGACCACGCGCTTGCCCTCAAAGCTCTTGCCCGCGGCGGCGAGCATCTCCTTGGTGAAGTAGCACAGGCCGTAGCCGGTGGCCTCGGTGCGGGCCAGGGAGCCGCCGGAGAGCACGTTTTTGCCGGTCAGCACGCCGGTGAACTCGTTGCGCAGGCGCTTGTACTGCCCGAACATGTAGCCGATCTCGCGTCCGCCCACGCCGATGTCGCCGGCGGGAACGTCGGTGAACTGGCCGATGTGCTTGCTCAGCTCGGTCATGAAGGACTGGCAGAAGCGCATGATCTCCGCGTCGCTCTTGCCCTTGGGGTCGAAGTCGGAGCCGCCCTTGCCGCCGCCCATGGGCAGGCCGGTCAGGGAGTTCTTGAAGATCTGCTCGAAGCCGAGGAACTTGATGACCGACAGGTTGACCGAGGGATGCAGGCGCAGGCCGCCCTTGTAGGGGCCGATCGCGGAGTTGAACTGCACGCGGTAGCCGCGGTTGACCCGCTGCTTGCCGGCGTCGTCGGTCCAGCACACGCGGAAGATGATGACGCGCTCGGGCTCGACGATGCGGTCGAACACCCCGGCGTCTATGAGATCCTGGCGCTTGTCCGCCACGGGGGACAGGGACTCGAGCACCTCGCGCACAGCCTGGAGGAACTCCGGCTCGTTAGCGCTCTTTTTTTCAAGATTATTGTACAATTCCTGCAAATAACTGTTTTTGATCGCCATGATGAAAAACCCCTTTCAGGGCAGTGCCAAACGGCTCGCTGCCTTAGTTTTATTGATTTTCTACCCTGACATTATATTTTAATTTTTTGCCGATTGCAAGAAAAAAATGAATATTGGCAAAGGTGTAAATTTCATGGCGTCAAATTACGCAGTCTTTGAGCAGGCATACAAAAATTTCAGCGCCCTAATAAGGAAAAAGGGGACGCCATCTCCCCGTGTTTCCCCGCCAACGGCGGGGAAACACGGAAAAAAGGGGACGCCGAAGCGTCCCCTTTGGGGTTTTTGCTTATTTGGTTTTGCGCGGGGGATCAGGAGACGCCGTTATTCGCCGCCGCCTTCTCCAACTACAGCCTGCTCAACCTTAGTCCACGTCGCGTTGACGGTCACGTTGCCCGTGACTTCGGTTGAAGCGGTGAACTTGGTCGCATCATCTCCGGTACCCACCTTCCACCCATCGAAGGTGTATCCATCCTTGGTGGGGTTATCGGGCAATTCAACCGTACCCTTGTAGCCCGCGGTCTTCGTGGCAACCGTGCTGTTCCCATCCTTGAACGTCACGGTATACTTAGCCAGGGTAGTCCTGCGGTTAACGGTGAAGGTCTCAACTTTGAGGATCCCACCATCCTTGTCCATCCATACCAGCGTCAGGGGATCAAAAGCCTTATCATCAAGGGCCGTCCCGTCCGCCTTGATAGCGCCATAGTATTGCACAAACCAAACGCTGCCGTCATCACCCGTGTACAGATCCGTCCCTGTTCCGGCAGAGGTTATCTCTTTTTCGCCGACCTTGACCTTAGTCGCGCCCGCGGGGCCCTTCACGGCAATGCCGACCATCAGGTAATCCGCATCACCAGCATTTACCTTAATTCCGGCAAGTTCCGCCGCGTAGTTCTTATTATCTTTGAAGCTCACGGTATTGCTCTGCTTAATGGTAATCCTTCCGCTGCTGAAGCTAATTCCAGCATGGTTGTAGGCGCTATTATAGCTGAACAGTTTGGTGTCCTCGCCGTCCTCGTTTCCGTCTATACGAATCTGGGTCGCGGCGTTCTTGATCTTGATATACTTTGCGGTGTAGGTCGTGTCGTCCGTAATGCTCTCGAAGCTGCTCGGGACAGTAGCTTCCTCATCGCCACTGTACCACTTCTCGCTGTTGACCGCATAGTATCCCTCTATTTTGGGTATCGCAGGAGCGGTGAACGCGTCTGTTTTGGTGTTCGCCTTGCCCTTGAACTCGGCAATAGGAGAATATCCGCTTATAGCCTTGCCCTTCTCGTCAACCGCCTTGAAGGTCACGGTCTTCAGGGTAGAAGTATCAACATCCTTCGCGGTATAGGTGGTGGTCAGCTCGTAGCTGGCTCCCTTGTACGTGAACGTCACCACGATGTTGGCGGTAGAGCCCTTGAACCCCATGTTGGTGTCCTTGTTGCCCTCTCCATTGTCGCCCTCAATAGCACCGTCGATGTAGACGCAGCCCACGTTCTTAAAGCCCGTGCTGCCCGCGTTTTTTCCGTCCCACTTAATCGTAGAAGCCTTGTCAACGCCGTCGAATTTAACGGCCAAGTTAGTAAGAGTGTCCTCCTTATTTTCCTTCACAACGCCGATGAACAGATAGCCGTTGGTTTCAGCGAGTTTCGTGTTGGTAACTTCCTCGCTCTCCAGACCGAAAGCTTCGTTGTACGCTCCCATAGCCTGGATCTGCACATTTTTGCCGTCAACATGCATGACAGCGGCCTTGGTAATGGGCTGATAGAACTCAGGAGTGATAATATAGTCGCCCTCATTCGCCATGGTGAAGGTATAAGTACCGTTCTCACCAGACAAACCGGTTCCAATCGTGGGAATGGTTATCGGTTCATTACTCTGGGCATCCGCACTCTCGTCGGCGGGAGCCTCAGGCGCGGTGAGGGTCAGGCTCTTGAGCACATAAGGCATGGTGTCGCCATTCTGCGCATTGGGGGTCACGGTGAGGGTGACGGTCTGATTGGCCTCATTGGAGCCCTTGATGTCAGCGGTGACCTTGCCGCCCTTGGCGCTCTTTATTTTCACGTTATACTTATAGGTCGTCTTATCGTCGGAACCGCCGGAGGATGAAGTGGTGCCGCCGGTCTGGGTGGATTCAGTGGTGGTGCCGGTGTCGACCTTCTCGCCGTCGACGGTGGTGTCCGCGCCGGTGTTCTCGACCTGCGCGCCCTCCGCCTTGATGTCGGCGGAGCCGGCTTCGGTCTTGATATTGCCGATGGTATCCTTCGCGCCGTCGACCTTCACGTCCTCGGCGGCGGTGGTCACGCTGTCGATCTTCGCGCCGTTGTTGGCGGTTATGGCCGCGCCCGCCGCCGTCTCCTCGACGGCCACGTTCTCAACCTTGCCGGAGACGCTGGTCTCGGCCTTCGGGGCCGCGACGGTCATGTCCTTGACTTCGGCGTTCTTGCCGACCTCGGTCTTCGCGCCCTCGGCAGTCTCGGCCACAGCGACGCTCTCGACCTTGCCCTCGACCTTGGTCTCGGCGGCGGGGGCGGCGACCTCGACGGTG
>JAMPGF010000170.1 GCA_023664105.1 Butyricicoccus sp.
GCCCGCGAGCCCCCAGTGAAACACCGCCACGAAAAGCGCGTCCAGCGCCATGTTCGTCACGCCCGCCGCCACGGACACGCCCAGCGCAAGCTTTGGCCTTGCCGCGGTGACGCAGAAGCTGGAAAAAGCAAACTCCAGATTCAGCGCCGGCAGCGCGAGCAGGAGGATCCGCCCGTAAATCACGCAGTCGCGCAAAAGCTCCCCCTCCGCGCCGAGCAGCCGCGCCACGTCCGGCAGAAAAATAAACGCCAGCACAGCCACGGCCGCGCCGCAGGCGGCGGGGAAATAGACAAACAGCGAGAAGTATTCGTTCGCGCGCCTTATGTCCCCCTCGCCGAGGGTTTTCCCGATAAGCGCGCTGCCGCCCGCGCCGAACATGAAGCCGAGGGTACCCAGGATCATGATGAACGGGTAGATAAGGTTGAGCGCGGCGAAGGGCATTTTGCCCGCGTAATTTGAGACGAAGAAGCCGTCCACCACGCCGTAAACCGACGTGAAGATCATCATCATGATCGACGGCAGCGAGAAGCGCAGCAGCCTTTTGTAGTCAAAGCTGTCCGAAAGCTGGATTTTCATAAAAATACCTCCACAGGCGCAAAAGCGCCCGGCGATACTCCGAGACGGACTCGGAAATAACCGGGCGCACCCGACACCTTCTCAACGCCATGGCTGCGGCCATGCGTTCTCCGGTGACGACTATTTGATCGTAGCCGAGATTATAGCGCACACTCACGCGCGTGTCAAGGCCTTTCGGGTCAGATCCATTTCCGCACCCGCGGAACGCGCCTCAGCAGCGCCGTGACAAGCGCGGCAATGGCGAAGATGAGCGCTTCCCAAAGCACCATGGCGCACAGCGCGTGCATGTGTCCCTCCAGCGCGGAATACACCGGCTCGGTGTAGTTTATCACCATGTCGCCGAACAGGTAGATCCCGAAGGTGAGCGCGCCGAGCGCGCGCACGATGCGTTCCGTACGCTCCGGCGCGGGGCGCGCCGTGTACAGGTACTTCACGCAGACGTAGACACAGGCCGCCGTCGCGGTAACCGTGACAAGCGTCGAGCCCTCAAGAGCCCGGTAGAACTCAGCCCCATCCCGCGCGTAAAACGCCAGAGCCAGAGCCAGCTGCGCCGCGGCAAGCCCCACGAAGCCGAAAAAGCAGCACCGAAACGTCCGCCGCGTCACGGGCACATATCGCTCGACGTAATATCCCAGCACGACCAGCCCGATATACGGCCCGATGAGCGCGGCCTGAAAATAATAGTTCAGCCTGAAGTCCGGGATAAACGGCACGGCGCCCGGAAGCCCCAGCGATATCAGCAGCAAATAGCGCGTGTACCCCCTGTCCAGCGCCTTGACGAACCTCTGCAAAAGCGGCAGCATGAGCAGCAGCCCCAGGTAGAGGTAGAGATACCAGAGCGTGTTTGTCGCCTCCGTCTGCGGCAGCAGCTCCAGCGCTTCTTTCAGGCTGAACCGCGCGTGGTAGTGCCATGCGTAGTAGGCACGGTAGGCCAGCGAGAACACGGCAAGCACCGCCGCGATGCGCCCGACGCGGCGCGCCGTCTTTTTGGGGGAGTCCTCCTTATCCAGCAGCAGCGCGCCCATGATCATCAGGAACAGCGGCACGGCGGTCTTGCTCAGGAGGAACGCCGTGACCGAGCAAAACCAGGTCGGGCTCGGCGCAAGGGGCTTGAAGATGCGGCTGTTTGTGTGGTTGACGATGACGAAAAAGCAGGCGATGATTCGCAAAAATTCGATGTAGGTTTTCTTCATGTGAGTCTCCAAAAAAGATACACTGTCCGCTCAATGCGGACAGTGTATCACAATTTCCGCCGTATGTCCACACCCCGGTATCATACTAAACTTCATTAAAAAGTAGACAACGTCTACTTTTTATAGCGCCGAAGGCGCGTTGAAGTTTGCATGATGAGATAGCCGTTGGCGGCTTTGCCGCCTTACGGATATCCATGCACAGCGGACGGCATTTGTGCCAGAGGCACAAATGGGCGGCGCGTCTACGCGACGCCTCTTCCATAGAAAATGTCTATTTCCTATGGAAGAATAGTATCACTCGCCGGGAACGCGGGACGCCTCCACGGCAAACTCCGCGGCCAGGCCCTCGGCGACAATGCGGTAGCGCCCCGCCGGAAGCTCGCCGTAGGGCGCGAGCCAGTACTGCTCCCGCTGCTCCTCCCCGGCGGGCAGGAGCATGGCGATGTCGAGGAAGGTAAGCTCCGTCTCCGTCGGAACTGCATACCACGCGCCGCCCAGCTCGACCTCGAGGTGCCAGTACGTCCCGTAGCACCACTCCGCGCCGCTGTCGTTGCGGAACTTCACGGCAATTTCTTCGCCCTCCACGCCTTCGAGCGCCATGCTTATCCCCTCGGGCGGGGCCAGCTCCGGCGCAGGGCTGAGCATGGCGGCGATCCAGCCCTCCGGCCCGAGCGCGAGCGCGCGCGAGCAGGGCAGGCGGCCAATGGCAAGCCCGGCCTCGCTGTCCTCCCACTGGTAATCCCTCTCCAGCGCGGCGAAATCAAAACCGAAGCGGTACGCCGAGCCGTCGGCGAGAATCAGATACCCGTTCGACCACGCGGCCTCCAGAGAGCCGATCCCGCCGTCGTTCCTGCCGATCGCCAGGCCGTACACCGGCATTTTCACGTCCTCCGCCGTCCAGTCCGGCGCGGGGACGGCTTTTATTTTGGCCAGCTTATCCAAAATCTCCCGCTCCGCGCCCGTGTCGTACATGGTCAGCTGCTTCACGCTCTTGCCGTCGGCGCAGCTGTACAGCATCAGCGCGCTCGTCTCCGGCGAGGCGGCGGCGAGCAGCTCGTTCCCGCCCGCGCCCGCGCAGGCGCACAGCCCCAGCGCCAGTGCCAGCGCGGCGGCGAGTATGAGTTTTTTCTTCATGTCAAGGTCCTCCTTTTTTCTTGTAAAGCCTTCGGGGTTCTGATATAGTAGACGGAGAAAAAACGCTAATGTTCCCACGCAGGAGGATTTTTTTATGCTGAAAGACAAAACCGTCCTTTTGGGCGTGACCGGCGGCATCGCCGCCTACAAGGCCGCGTACCTCGCCTCGGCGCTGGTGAAGCGGCGCGCCGCGGTCGAGGTGGTCATGACGGAAAACGCCACAAAATTCATCACGCCCCTGACCTTCGAGCAGCTCACGGGCCGCCGCGCGATGGTCGACACCTTCGACCGCAATTTCCAGCACAGCGTCGAGCATATCGCCCTCGCGGAGCGCGCCGACCTGGTGATGATCGCCCCCGCAACCGCCAACGTCTGCGCCAAGCTGGCCCACGGCCTGGCCGACGACATGCTCACCACGACAGTGCTGGCCTGCCGCTGCCCGAAGCTCATCGCCCCGGCGATGAACACGAACATGTACGAAAACCCCGTCACGCAGGAGAACCTGCAAACTCTCGCCCGCTTCGGCTGGGAGATAATCCCCCCCGCCTGCGGCCGCCTCGCCTGCGGCGCGGCAGGCCCCGGCAGGCTTCCGGAGCCGGAACTGCTG
>JAMPGF010000171.1 GCA_023664105.1 Butyricicoccus sp.
CGCGCCCGCGCTGGCGGACGCGCCGACGGCCGAGGCCGTCATTCTGTTCACGCACGACATGCACTCCCACCTGCTGCCCGCCACGGACGAGACGGGCGCGCAGTACGGCGGCTACGCCCGGCTGAAAACCGCCGTTGACGCGGTGAAGGCCGAAAACCCCGACGCCATATATGTCGACGGCGGTGACTTTTCCATGGGCTCGCTGTTCCAGACCGCCTACGCCGGTGCGGCGACCGAGCTGCGCGTAATGGGAGAGCTGGGCTGCGACGCGACCACCTTCGGCAACCACGAGTACGACTACCGCGCCGCGGGGCTGGCCTCGATGCTCAATGCCGCCGTGGACAGCGGCGACCCGCTCCCGGCGATAGTGGAGTGCAACTATCTCCCGCCCTCGCCCGGCGAGCAAGGCTACGGCGCGGACGCGCAGGCGGTTTGGGACGCGTTTGACCGCTACGACGTGTCGGACTACATACTGCTCGAGCGCGGCGGCGTCTGGTACGCCATCCTCGGCGTCATGGGCGTGGATTCCGACGCGTGCGCGCCCATGTCGGGCATGATACTGCACGACCGCTTTGAGCGCACCCAGCAGGCCGTGGACGCGGCCAAGGCGCAGTGCTGGGAGGAAAACGGACAGCAGCCGCTGGTCATCTGCCTGTCCCACTCCGGCACCAGCGACGGCAAGGGCGAGGATTACGAGCTTGCCCAGAAGGTCAGCGGCATAAACCTGATCGTCTCCGGCCACACGCACACGACGCTGGCCGAGCCCATTGAGGTGAACGGCACCTGGATAGTCTCGGCGGGTGAGTACTCGAAAAATCTCGGCGTGGCCACCATGGACTGCAAGCCCAACGGCGACACGGCGCTCAGCGATTACCGCCTCATCCCCATCGACGATACCCTCGCCGACGACCCGGAGATAGCCGCGCTGGTGGAGGATTACAAGAAAGAGGTGGACGAAAACTACCTCTCCCGCTTCGGCCTGAGCTTTGACGAGGTGCTGGCCTACAACCCCTACACCTTCGACAGCGTGGACGAGGTCTACGCCACGCGGCACGAGTCCACGCTGGGCAATCTCTTCTCCGATGCCTACAAGCGCGCGGCGGAGCAGGCCACCGGCGAGCGCGTCGACATGGCGCTGACCGCCTCGGGGGTCATCCGCGAGTCCTTCGCCATGGGGGATGTGACGGTGTCCGACGTGTTCAACGCCGCGTCTCTCGGCATCGGCGCGGACGGCGTGCCGGGCTATCCGCTCATCGCGGTGTACATCACGGGCGCGGACCTGAAAAACGCCGTCGAGGTGGACGCCTCGGTGTCCCAGCTCATGAAGGCCGCGCGGCTGTACTTCTCCGGCGTGAGCGCGGAGTATAACACTAACCGCATGTTCTTCAACAAGACCATGGACGCCGCGCTTGTCCGCGAGGACGGAGGTCTGGAGGAAATTGACGACGGCGCGCTCTACCGCGTTGTGACGGGCCTGTACTGCGGCCAGATGCTCGGCGCGGCGGAGAAATCCTCCTACGGCCTGCTGACCATTACCGCGCGCGACGCGGACGGCGTGCCGATTGATATGGACAATTTAGAGGACTGCATCATCCACGACGCCGAGGGCAACGAGGTCAAGGAGTGGTACGCCATCGCAAGCTATCTCCAGTCCATGGGCGGCGAGGTGGACGTGAAGTACTCCAAGCCCGACGGGCGCAAGACGGTGGAGGCCAGCTGGCGGCCGGATAAGCTGCTGAAAAATCCGAACAAATTCACCCTCATCGCCGCCGCGGTCATTGTGGTGCTGACAGTTGCGGTGGTGCTGATAGTGCGCGCGGCCGTGCGAAAGGTCAAAAAGCGCGGCGGGAAAAAGAAATAAGCAAAAATATGGACACGGGACACGCCTGACGGCGTGTCCCGTGTTCATCTTACGCCATAATGCCGCATATAGTTTAGCAGTATTATGGTTTGGAGTGGTGCATTTGAAATCCGATATTGAACGGCGTGCCGTTGAGCTTGCGGAGTACATAATCGAAAACAAAACTACCGTCAGGGCGGCTGCCAAACATTTTGGAGTCAGCAAGTCCACCGTACATAAGGACCTTACCGAGCGTCTTGAACTGATAAACAGGCCCTTGTTTCTCCAGGTCAAGGAGATCCTGGAGGTAAACAAGGCCGAGCGGCATATTCGCGGGGGCATCGCCACGCGCATAAAATACAAGGGGAACTAAGAGCTTATCCCAAAATTAGGCGTGTGCAGCTTGCGCGGCAGATTTTGTGCCGGGCAAGGCGATTTAGCGCTGGAAGGCTTTGTGCCTTTCAGGCCAAAGCAGCGCCGCACAGCGGAAATTATGCAGGCAGGATGTGCGCGGATCATTTCGGGATATGCTCTAAATAAATCAAACAGGAGGAGCCGCCCACAGGGGCGGCTCCTCCTGTTTGAGGGGATGCGCTTCGCTTCGCGCACTCGCTTACGCTCGCACGCACGCTACGCGAGAAGTATTTTTTCCGACGTACACGCCGCCGGAAAAAACGATTAGACTTTTTTCGCGGCGTGAGCGCCGCGAACTCTACGAGGTTTTTGAGGGGGCCTCGCCCCCTCCGGAGTATACCGATACCACCAGCTCCGTGCCGGGATAGTAGTGCTCCAAAATCTCGCCGTAGCCGCCGCCCTGGCGGGCCATGACATTGGCGCCGTACTGGCTCATGCCCACGCCGTGGCCGTAGCCGCGCACCGTGAACACAAACTTCTCCCCGTCACAGCTCAAATCAAAGTCCGTCGAGCGCAGGGAAAACATCGCGCGCACCGCCGTGCCGGAAAGCTCCCGAGCGCCTATGCGTATGGAGGAAACACGCCCGCTGGCACTGCGCCTGACCTCCCCCAGCCAGGTCTCCGGCTCACCGTCCAGCCCCGCGTCGGGAAACGCAGCCAGCACGCTCGCGGAAAAGTCCGCGCAGCTTATCTCCACCTGGCTTATCAGGTTTTTCACGTCCGCCTCTGTCTCCGGGGAGCTGACGCTCACCAGATAGGGCTGCGCGCTCCAGACGCTGCCGCTGTCCTCGGTCTGCCCCACGGACGAGGAGTGGAACACCGCCAGCGCCGGCTCATCCTCCCAGGCAAGGTACTGCCCGTCCGTGTCCTGCACGGCGGCGAGTATCTTCGCCCAGTATTTGTCATAGCCCGCGCCCCAGTTCTCACGCAGCTGCTCCTCGCTCATGCAGGCGGCGCAGCAGCCGTAGTCGGTGCATACGTCCGCTTCGGGATGGCTGTCCTTCGGATGGGCCATGCAGTAGAGCGTGTAGGTGCGCAGGGCCACGGCCTGGGCCTTGAGGGCCTCGGCGTCAAAGGCGGCGGGCATCTCCGCGGCCACGGTCATGGGCAGGTACTCCGCCATGCTCACCTCGCGCACCCCGCCGCCGTCCAGCAGGCACAGGGTAATGTCGCTGTCGATTATCGAGCGGCCCGGCTCCGGGGCCGGGCCGGACTCCGGCCCGTGCGAGGCGGCGGGCT
>JAMPGF010000172.1 GCA_023664105.1 Butyricicoccus sp.
GGCCACCCCGGCCACCCCCATATGGAGGGAAATGACAAAAAACAGGTTCAGCGCCACATTGATTATCCCCGCCAGCATCAGAAAATACAATGGCCGCTTCGTGTCCCCCACCGCCCGCAAAATCGCGCTGCCAAAGTTGTAAACCAGCGTGGCCGGCATCCCCACGAAAAATATCTTCATGTAAAGGACCGACAGGGGAAGCACATCCTGGGGCGTCCCCATCAGCGTAAGCAGCGGGCCCGCCAGCAGCGCCCCTGCCGCGCCGCGCCGCCGGTGCTCCGGCGCGACGGCGACGTTGGAGATGTAGCCCTCGTCGAGCACATAGCCCAGCCCAACATAGCCGATAGGTTCCCCGTCAGCGCACGCGGCGAGGAAAACATGCCCCGGCTCAAGCTGCATGGCCAGCTGCCGCTCCGTCCACGGCAGGGAAAAGCATTCCCGCTCGATTTCAAGAATTCTCCCGATATCCTCCGCGGTCACATCGCGTATATCCATCATTCTTCCTCCAGCGCGCCGATCTCGTCAAAGCTGAACAAATTATACCATCCCCCGATAAAAACCGCAAAAACGTTACCGGGCGCAAATCCCGGAACAGCAACAGCTTCAAAGCGGGTTTAAAGTTCTTTTGGATACTTTTCCTTCAAGAAAAGTATCTCAGTGCGCCTGCGCCCAGGACTGGCCCGCCCCGGCCTGGGCCGTGAGCGTGACGGAGAAGTCCGCGGCGCTCTCCATCTCCTGTTTTATCAGCTCCCGCACCCGCTCAGCCTCGCCGGCGGGGCACTCGGCGATGAGCTCGTCGTGCACCTGCAAAATCAGCCTCGAGCGAAGCCCCTCGCTTTTCAGCCGCCGGTGCACGTTCACCATCGCCAGCTTTATCACGTCCGCCGCCGTGCCCTGGATCGGCATGTTCAGCGCCACCCGCTCGCCGAAGGAGCGCGTGGCAAAGTTGGAGCTTTTCAGCTCCGGCAGCGCGCGCCGCCGCCCGTAGAGCGTGGCGACATAGCCGTCCCGCCGCGCCTGCTCCACGATGCTTTTCATATACTCGCGCACCCCGTGGTACTTGCTCAGGTAAGCGTCCATGTACTCTTTCGCCTCGGCGGGTAAAACGCCGATATCCTGAGCCAGCGACCAGGCCGAGATGCCGTAGACAATGCCGAAATTCACCGCCTTGGCGCGGCTGCGGTGCACGCTTGTGACCTGGTCAAGCGGCAGATTGAACACCTGCGAGGCGGTCACGGCGTGGATATCCTCGCCGCTTTTGAAGGCGTTTATCATGTCCCCGTCCCGCGAGATGTGCGCCAGCAGCCGCAGCTCTATCTGGCTGTAGTCCGCGTCCACCAGCACGTTCCCCTCGCCCGCAACGAACATGCGCCGTATCTGCGCTCCCAGCTCCTTGCGGATCGGGATATTTTGAAGGTTCGGCTCCGTGGACGACAGCCGCCCCGTCGCCGTCACCGTCATCTGAAAGCTCGTGTGTATGCGCCCGTCGGGGCCGATGACCTTCAACAGCCCGTCGGCGTAGGTGGACTTGAGCTTCGTCAGCATGCGGTAGTCTAAAATTTCCTCGATTATCGGGTCTTTGCCCCGCAGCTTATCCAGCACGTCGGCGCTGGTGCTCCAGCCAGTCTTGGTCTTTTTCCCCGCCGGGAGCATCAGCTTTTCAAACAGCACCGTGCCCAGCTGCTTGGGCGAATTGATGTTGAACGCTCCGCCCGCGCGCGCGTGGATGCTCTGCTCAAGGGCCTCAATGCTCCCGGTCAGGCTCTCGCCGAAGTCGTAAAGCGCCTGCCGGTCCACCAGAAAGCCCTCGCGCTCCATCTCCGCCAGCACCTGGCACAGCGGCAGCTCTATATCATAGTACAGCCGTTCCATACCGTACTCTTTAAGCTTCTTCTCAAAAACGTCATACAAGCAGCCGATTGACGAACACAGCGACGCCCGCTCCGCGTCCTCCTGGGCCGCGGACACATCCTCCTCGTCCAGCAGGGACATCTGCCCGTCGCCGGACCTCTGGGCCCTGTAGGGCTCAAAGCCGCAGTACTTCATGCACAGCCTGTCAATATCGTAGCTGTCCGCCGTGGCGTCCAGCAGGTACGCCGCCAGCGCGGTGTCGAACACCCAGCCCTCCGGCGACAGCCCCCGCTCAAGCAGCGCGCGCTGCAAATCCTTGACGTTGTGCCCTGCCTTCTTGATCTCGGGTGCAAACAGCGCGCCCAGAGCCGCGTTGTAGCCGCCCTCAAAGCCGTCCCTGCGCAGAATGTACGCCTCGCCCTTGTCCTCCTGTCCGGCCTCAACCGCGACGAAGTCCAGCTCCGGCAGGCACCAGTAAAATACCGGCCCGGCCAGCGCGCGCAGCCGCTCTGACACGGCCTCGGCGGAGGCGTTGTCCGTCAGGCGCGTCATGGTGCACTCCCCTGTGAACACCGTGGCTTCCTGAGCCCCCTCCGGCGGCGTGAGCTTGTATTTCTCGATAAATTTCGTAAATCCCAGCCTCAGAAAAATATCATACAGCTCCGGCCGGGGCTTACCGTCCCAGCGCGCCGCTCCGGCGTCAAAGTCCAGCGGCACGGCAGTGTCGATGGTCGCCAGCTCGAAGCTCATTTTGGCGCTGTCCGTCCCCGCGGCGAGCTTTTTGCGCACGCTGTCCTTTATGTCCAGCGTGTCCAGCCCGTCGTAAATGCGCTGTACCGTGTCGAAGCGCTGTATCAGGTCCATGGCGGTTTTCTCGCCCACGCCCGCTACGCCGGGGATGTTGTCGGACGCGTCGCCCATCAGGGCCTTGAGGTCCACCATGCGCGGCGGGGTGAAGCCGTATTCCTCAAAAAAGCGCTCGGACGTGTAGTTGACCGTCTCGGTCTGGCCCATGCGGGTTTTCACATGCAGCACCCGCGTACCGCCGCCGATGAGCTGGAAGCTGTCCTTGTCCCCGGTCACGATAACGCACTCGTCCCCGCGCTCGCTGCAAAGCCGGCTCACGGTGCCGATGAGGTCGTCGGCCTCGTAGCCTTCCTTTTCCACGCGCATGAGCCCCAGCGCGTCGAGCACCTGCTTGAGCAGCGGAATCTGCACGGCGAGATCCTCCGGCATGGGCTTTCTCTGGGCCTTGTAGCCCTCGTACTGCAAGTGCCGGAAGGTCGGCGCCTTCAGGTCGAAGGCCACGCAGATCCCCTCGGGCTTCTCCTCGTCCAGCAGGCGGCCCAGAATGGTCAGAAAGCCGTACACCGCGTTTGTCGGCGTTCCGTCGGGCGCGTTGAGCATGCGTATGCCGTAAAACGCGCGGTTTACCATGCTGTTGCCGTCTATCATCATAAGCTTCATGCTTCTTTGACCTCCTCCGCTGCGGCCAGTCCGTTTTCTGCCAGTCCGCCCGCTTATCATCCTATATTATACTTTTTCCTTCCCCTCCGGTCAAGTCCCGGGCACAGCCCGGCCACGCCCGTCTCATAAAAAGCGAATAAGCTCAAGAAGTAAATTGGAATCAA
>JAMPGF010000173.1 GCA_023664105.1 Butyricicoccus sp.
AGCGGAGCGAAGCCTTCTCGAAAAAGTGGCAAAGCCACTTTTTCGACACGCTCAACAGCAAAATACGCGGTTCGCTTTGCGAACCGCGTATTTTGCTGTTATGCTGTTATTCCTCCATCTGCCGTCCCAGGAACGCCGAGACGGTCTGGGCGAGCTTGCTCTCGGTCTCGCCGCAGGCGGCGCTGTCGCGCCCGGCGGCGAAGATCACGCAGCCCATCACGTCGCCCGCCGCGATTATCGGCGCGGCCACGGCCACGCAGGGCTCGTCCGCGTCGTCGCACACGGGCATCGCCGCCCCGCCCTCGGCGAGGTAGACGCTGCGGTTGCTCATTATCTGCTCAAGCTGGGTGCTTATGCGCTTTTCGATGAGCCCGCGGCGCGTGGAGCCGGACACGGCGATGACGCTGTCGCGGTCGCATATCGCGGCGGTCACGCCGGTGGTCTTGTGCAGGCTGTCGCAAATCTGCGCGGCAAACTCCGACAGCTCCCCCATGGGTGAATACTTCTTGAATATGACCTCCCCGTCCTTGTCGGTGTATATCTCGAGGGAATCCCCCTCTTTGATATGGAAGGTGCGGCGTATCTCCTTGGGTATTACGACACGCCCGAGATCATCTATGCGCCGGACTATTCCGGTTGCTTTCATTGTTGACTCCTCCTGTCGATTTCCGGTTTTTACAACAATAGTATCCGCACTCGATATTCCAATTATTCGATTTTCTTTATGGTGCCTTTTGGCAGAATCGCAGTTCACCCGCTTTTTTTCGCCAATTATATTTGTATCAAATTCTCATTTTCATTCCCGCGCATTTAGTGTAGAATAGTATCAGCCGCGCCATGCCGCGGAAATTTTGAAAAAAGGGCCGGTTACGGCACCGGGAAATACATGAATATTTACAAAAACTTCTGCATCGAACGATTTGACGAAAACGGCGTTTTGACCGGCTTCCGGCTCAAATACCCGGAGAGCTACAACTTCGGCTACGACGTGGTGGACGAGCTCGCCCGCCTCGCGCCGGAGCAGCGCGCGCTGGTCTGGTGCGATACCGAGGGCGGCGAGCGCGTGTTTTCCTTCCGGGAAATCTCCGAGCTGAGCAGCCGCGCGGCCAACGCGCTTGCCGCCCAGGGCATCAAAAAGGGCGACCGCGTGCTGGTCATGCTCAAGCGGCACTATGAGTACTGGTACACCGCCGTGGCCCTGCACAAGCTCGGCGCGGTGCTCATCCCCGTGACGCACATGCTCACCGCCGACGACATAATCTACCGCCTTGAGGGCGCGGACGTGCGCGGCGTGGTCTGCGCGCCGGACGGCACGGTTTTGAAAAAGGTGCTTCGCGCCGCGGAAAAATCCACCGTCAAGCCCGTACTGTGGACGATCCAGCGCGAGGCGGACGGCTTCCGCAACCTCACCGACGACATTGACGCCGCCTCCCCTGAGCTTGAGCGCGTGCCCACGCTGGCGCATGAGCCCATGATAATGTACTTCACCTCCGGCACCACCGGATATCCCAAGGGCGTAATCCACGACCACACCTACACCCTGTCGCACATACTCACGGCGAAGCACTGGCAGAATGTCCAGGACGGCGGGCTGCACCTGACCGTGGCGGAAACGGGCTGGGGCAAGGCGTCCTGGGGCAAGATCTACGGCCAGTGGCTTTGCGGATGCGCGGTCATGGTGTTCGATTTTGAGACCTTCGACCCGCGCAACATGGCCAGCGTCATAAACCGCTACGGCGTGACAAGCTTCTGCGCCCCGCCGACGATCTACCGCTATCTCGTGAAAAAGGGCGCGCACGAGATGCCCAGCCTGAAATACGCCACAACGGCAGGCGAGGCCCTAAACCCCGAGGTGTTCAAGGCCTTCCTTGACCAGACGGGCCTGACGCTCATGGAGGGCTTCGGGCAGACGGAGTCGACGCTTATCCTGGCCAACCTGGCCGGAACCGCCTCGCGCCCCGGCTCAATGGGCAAGCCTACGCCGCTCTACCATGTGGAGATCCTGCGCGACGACGGTGAGTACGCCGTTCCCGGCGAGATTGGCGAAATTGTGATAATTCCCCCGGAGGACGGCAGCAGGCAGGCGGGCATTTTCTCCGAGTACAACGAAAACCCCGGCCTCTACCGCTACGTCTGGCGCGGCGGCATCTACCACACGGGCGACACCGCCTGGCGGGACGCCGACGGCTATTTCTGGTTCAACGGGCGCATTGATGACGTTATCAAGACCGGCGGCTTTCGCGTGGGCCCGTTTGAGATTGAAAACGTGCTCATGGAGCACCCCGCCGTCATGGAGTGCTCGGTCGTGGGCGTGCCGGATGAGCTGCGCGGGCAGGCCATCAAGGCCATCGTGGTCCCCGCGCCGGGCTGTGAGCCGACGGGCAAGCTGAAAAAGGAGCTGCGCGAGTTCTGCAACAAGCGCATGGCCGAGTACAAATGGGTGCGCGCCGTCGAGTTCGTGCGCGAGATGCCCAAGACCATCAGCGGCAAAATACGCAAGGTCGAGCAGCGCGATAATTGACAATTCTGTGTCCGGAGGCTATAATTGCAGTAGAAACCGGAAAAGGAAGAGAGAGAAATGAGACATGTGAAACCGGCGCTGTGCGCGCTTGCGGCCCTGTGCCTTTTTGCCCTGTCCGCCTGCGGCGGGGCCGGGGAGCGCGGGCTTGACGGCGCACAGGAAAAGCTTTCCAACGTCGGCAGTCTCTCCTGCGGCGTGGAGACGGACATGGGCCTGAGCCTTGCCGGGGAGAGCTTCAATATAAAAAGCAGCTGCCGTGTCGATTACACAAGCGAGCCCGCGGCGGTGTGCCTCCGGGTCAGCACCGACATGGGCCGTCTCGGCACGAGCGGATACACGGCCTACGCCGCATCCTCCGGCGGGCTCTACTCCGCTTATATACAGCTGCCCGGCACATGGGTGCGGCAGGACCTGTCCGGCGCGGAGGCGCTTGAGCGCTACGACATCCGCCTTGCCTCCAAGCGCTGGCTGGGCGGCGCCGCCAACGTCACCGACGCCGGGGAGGAAGAGCTTGACGGGCAGAAGGTTCGCCGCTATGACCTCGCCGTGAGCGCCAAAGCCGTTGACGGGATAATGAAAGCCTCCGGAGCCTATGAGGCGCTGTCCGTGCTGGACATCACCGACGCCGCCGCGCGGGAGCTGCTCAGCGGCCTGGGCGAAATTCCCCTGAGCGTGTGGGTTGGCGAGCAGGGCTTCCCCCTGCGCTATGAGCTCGACCTCACGGGCGTGATGGGCGCGCTGATGGACGCCGTTGCCGGCACGCTGGGCGGGGATTACCCCGCCATGACCGTCGAGGGTCTGACTGTCTCGCTAAGCCTGAGCGACTTTGACGCCGTGCCCGCCATAGAGATCCCCTCCGAGGCTCTGGGCGCCCAGCCGCTGGAGGGCGAGGACCTGTTCTGATACTAAACCCTGATAAAAAGCTCCAAGAGCTTTTTCCCCAAAGGGGATGCGG
>JAMPGF010000174.1 GCA_023664105.1 Butyricicoccus sp.
GGCAGTGCCAGCGGGCGGCCATTGCGCGCTCGCTGTGCCTGTCGCCGGAGCTGCTGATCGCCGACGAGCCGGTCGCGGCGCTGGACGTGTCGCTCCAGGCGCAGATTTTGAACCTTTTCCGCGAGCTTCAGCGGCGGCACGGCTTCGCCCTGCTGCTCATCGCGCATGACCTGTCCGTCGTACGCTGGCTGTGTGACCGGGTGGGCGTGCTCTGCCGTGGGAGGCTGGTGGAAATTGGCCCCGCCGGGGAGCTGTTTGAGCGCCCGGCGCACCCTTACACCCGCGCTCTGCTGTCCGCGATTCCCGCGCCGGACCCGCGGCGCGAGCGCGAGCGCAGGCTTGAGCGCTTCGATGCGGCGTCCCTGCCGAAAAACGGGTCGCTTTTTGAGCTTGCGCCGGGACATTTTGTTTTGAAGGAGGACTGAGCATGGGCAAGGCCGCGCTGCGCCGGGCAAGGGCGCTGCTGATATTTCTTGCCGGGCTGCTCGCGCTCTCGCTGGCGGTGTTCTGCGTCTCGCGCCTCGCGCCGGGCGACCCGCTGGTGTCCTTCTACGGCGAGCGTGCGGAAAAGCTCTCGCCCGGCGAGCGCGCCGCGGCGGAGGCGAGGCTGGGTCTCGACAGGCCGCTGCCGGAGCAGTACCTGCGCTGGCTCTCCGGGGCGGTGCGCGGGGAGTTTGGCATCTCCTTCATGTACAAGACCGATGTGCTGGGCCTCATCCGCTCGCGGCTGGGGAACACACTTATTCTGGGCGGCGCGGGCTTTGCGCTTATCTTTCTGCTCTCGCCGCTGCTGGGGATCCTCTGCGCCCGGTATGAGGGACGCGCGCCTGACCGGATAATACGGCGTCTCGGCGCGCTGTCCGGCTGCATACCGGAGTTCTGGCTGTCGTTGCTGCTGATTGCGCTTTTCTCCGTCACGCTGCGGCTGCTGCCCGGCAGCGGCGCCTACTGCGTGGGGAAAAACGGCGGCATCGCCGACCGGCTGGAGCACCTTGTCCTTCCTTTGAGCGTGGCGGTGCTCAGCCACCTGTGGTACTACGCCTATCTTGTGCGAAGCAGACTGCTTGACGAGGTGCGCAAGCCCTACGTCCTGCTGGCAAAGTCGAAGGGGCTGTCGCCCGCACGGATACTTTTCGGACACTGCCTGAGGAACATTCTGCCGTCATATCTGAGTCTGATGGCCGTCTCCCTGCCGCATATCCTGGGCGGCACCTATATTGTCGAGGCGGTGTTCTCCTATCCGGGGCTCGGGACACTGTCGTATGAGAGCGCGCGGTATAAGGACTACAACCTCTTAATGCTGCTGTGCCTGCTCTCCGGCGCGGCGGTGATGCTTTGCAGCGCGCTGGCCGGGGCGCTGAGCCGGAGGCTCGACCCGCAAATGGGCGCGGAGGAGGGGGGCTCGCGCGATGAGCCCTGACAAATTCGTCCCCGCCGCGCCGCGGCCCATGCCGGAGTCTCCGCCGCTGAGGGCGGACAAGCCCCGCCGCGGACTGCTGCTTCCCGCCGCAGCTCTTGGGATCATCGTGCTTCTCTGCCTGGGATGCGAGCTGTTCATCCCGCGCGACCCAAGGTATATTGACCTTGCAAGCTGCAACGTGCCACCCTGCCGGGAATTTCTCTTCGGCACCGACAGCCTGGGGCGGGACATTTTCTCCATGCTCTGGTACGGCGGACGCGTTTCGCTGGGCATCGGGCTGGCCTCCGCGGCGCTGTCGACGCTTCTGGCGGTCGTGCTCGGCTCCCTCGCCGGGCTGGCCCCGGCGGGAGTGGAACGCTTTCTCGCGCGCGCTAACGAGATCATCCTCAGCGTGCCGAACCTGCTTTTGGTGCTGCTGATACAGGCGCTGCTGGGAAAGCCGGGCGCGGCGTCGATCGCGCTTGTGCTGGGGCTTACCGGCTGGATGAGCATGGCGCGCGTCGTGCGAACTCTCGTCAGGCAGCTGAGGCAAAGCGGCTACGTTTTGTCCTCTCAATGCATGGGCGGGGGATTTTTCCACGTTCTGACCCGGCATCTCGCGCCGAACTTCCTGCCCTCGATAAGCTACATGGCCGTGATGAACGTGCGCGCCGCCATCGCGGCGGAGTCAACGCTCAGCTTCATGGGGCTGGGCCTGCCGCCGGAGATGATTTCCTGGGGCAGCATGCTCTCGCTGGCCGAAAACGCGCTGACCGGGCGGCAGTGGTGGATCATTCTCATCCCCGGGCTCTTTCTCGCGGTGACGCTGCTGTGCCTGACCGCGCTGGGCAGCGCGATGCAGGACGGAACTCGGCGGCGGCATTCAAACCTTTGAACAGGAGGCGTGACTGCAATGATTCTTGAGGAATTCTTCCGCGAAAACGGCGAGTGCGCGCTGGCCTTTTCCGGCGGTGCCGACTCCGCGTTTTTGCTGTACGCGGCACAGAAGTACGCCCGCCGGGTGCGCGCGTATTACGTCAAAAGCGCATTTCAGCCGGGCTTTGAGCTGGATGACGCGCGGCGTCTGGCCGCGGAGTTGGACGCGGATATGCGCGTGCTGGACGTGGATGTGCTCGCGCTGGAGGACGTACGCGAAAACCCGCCGGAGCGCTGCTACCACTGCAAGCGCGCCATCTTCTCCGCCATCGCCGCCGCGGCGCATGATGACGGCTTTGGGCTCATTATCGACGGCACGAACGCCTCCGACAATGCGGGAGACCGCCCCGGTATGCGCGCGCTGCGTGAGCTTGCGGTGCGCTCGCCGCTGCGCGAGTGCGCCCTGACGAAGAATGAGATACGCGGCCTCTCGCGCCGGGCGGGGCTTTTCACCTGGAACAAGAGCGCCTACGCCTGCCTCGCCACACGCGTTCCGGCAGGCGAGGAAATTACGGCGGAGAAGCTGCAAATAACCGAGGCCGCGGAATCGGCGCTTCACGCGCTCGGCTTTCGGGATTTCCGGGTACGGCTGCTGGGCGGCTGCGCGCGTGTTCAGCTTCGCGAGGGGCAGCTTCCCCTGCTGCTGGAAAAACGCGGCGAGGTTTTGGATAAATTAAAGCGCCTTTACGACGCGGTGCTTTTGGATTTGGAGGTGCGCGGTGAACAGTGAAATAAGACAGCTTTTGCTCGCGGTGCGCTCGGGCGAGGTGTCCGTGGACGAGGCGCTGCTGAAGATCAAGGAAAAACCCTTCGAGGACATCGGCTACGCCAAGGTCGACCTGCACCGGAAAGTGCGCCAGGGCGCGGCTGAGGTCATCTACGGCGCGGGCAAGACGGCGGAACAGATCAGCGGCATTGCCGGGGCCATGAAGGCCAACGGGCAGGGGCGGATACTCATAACCCGCCTCGGCGCGGACGCGGCCGGGTCCGTGGGGCGCGAGCATGAGCTGGAGTATTTCCCCGACGCGCGCATTGGGATAATCGGCGGCTTCCCCGAGCCGGACGGGCTGGGCAGCGTCGTCGTCGCCACGGGCGGCACGAGCGACATTCCCGTCGCCGAGGAGGCGGCGCTGA
>JAMPGF010000175.1 GCA_023664105.1 Butyricicoccus sp.
CGTGCGCAGCACGCGGAATTTCAAATTAAAGAATTTAATTTGAAATTAGTATTACATTTCTGCCGCGCGCTCCGCGATAAGAGTTTTTAATTTTATTCGCGGCGTGCGCGCCGCGAAGTCTGGCGACGCCCTTTTTTTGTCGAAAAGCATAAATCTCCCTTTTGCACAAAAAATAATTTAAAAATTTTGCAGAAATGCGAGAAATTCTCTTGACAAAGAAGGAGTTTTTTGATATCCTATCGGGGCGTGTCAGGGGAATATTTGCAATATTTACCTCGCGCAATGCGTTGAAGCGGGAGATTGCGGGCTCTGCCCGGTAACTTCCGTGGAGTATGTCCGGTGCCGGCGGGATAGCCGGTACGCAATCGGGCGGCTGAAATTTTCCGATACCGGCGATATTGCGTATATCGCGTGCACGGAAAAGAAACCGGCCAGGCATTTTTCTGCCGGTTTGTTTTTTCGGACAGGGTCTGATACGCACGGCACGGTGGAGAGAAATTTCATCCGTACGGAACAAATTTAAAGCGGTGGAGCCAATGCCGCCGCAATTTCGTACGATTTGGAGGAAATCACATGGCAGTAGCAAAGAAACAGATCCGCATCCGTCTCAAGGCTTACGACCACCAGCTCATCGACGTGGCCGCGGCGAAGATAGTCGAGACCGCCAAGCGCACCGACGCGAAGGTCTCAGGCCCCATCCCGCTCCCCACCGAGACCGAGATAGTCACCATCCTGCGCGCCGTCCATAAGTACAAGGACAGCCGCGAGCAGTTTGAGCGCCGCACCCACAAGCGCCTGATCGACATCATCAGCCCCACCCAGAAGACCGTCGAGTCCCTGATGTCCCTGGAGCTCCCCGCCGGCGTGGAGATCGAGATCAAGCTTTAAGACACCCCCCGGCGCCGCGCCGCGATACATATGAATATCGCGTGACGGCAAAACAAATCAACGACCCAATGTCCGTATCTTGCGTATGCGGACGGGTTAAGTTGCCAGCCTCTGGACGCGGCGAGGGCCGCGGGCTAAGCGAGGCAACCAATAACCTTAAGGAGGAAATATCCCATGAAAAAAGCCATCATCGGCAAGAAGGTCGGCATGACGCAGATCTTCGATGAGGCAGGCAAGGTCGTCCCGGTAACCGTAATCGAAGCCGGCCCGTGCGTGGTCGTGCAGAAGAAGACGGTTGAGAAGGAAGGCTACGCCAGCGTACAGCTCGGCTACGAGGATGTCGCGGAGCACAAGCTTAGCAAGCCCGAGAGGGGCCATCTCGAGAAAGCCGGCACAGGCATGAAAAAGCACCTGAAAGAGTTCCGTCTGGAGGACAGCGCCTCAATGAACGTCGGCGACGTTATCAAGGCCGACGTCTTCAAGGAGGGCGACAAGGTCGATGTCACCGGCATCAGCAAGGGTCACGGCTACCAGGGCGCGATCAAGCGCTTCGGCGCCCAGCGCACCCCCACCAGCCACGGCGGCGGCCCTGTCCACCGCCATGCGGGCTCCATGGGCTCGACCTCGACCCCGTCCCGCATCTTCAAGGGACACATCGGCGCCGGCCACATGGGCTGCGACCAGACCACCGTGCAGAACCTGGACGTTGTCAAGGTTGATTCCGAGCTGAACATGATCGTCGTGCGCGGCGCCATTCCCGGCCCGAAGGGCGGCATCGTGTATCTGAAGAACACCGTCAAGAACATCCGCGTCAAGCGCGGCGAGGCGGGCGTCAGCGTCAACCCGCAGAAGGCTTCCGCGCGTGTCAATCCTCAGAAGGCTTCCGCCAGAACGAAGTAAGGGAAAGGAGAGAGTATAAATGCCTAAAGCAGTTATGTTTAATATGGCCGGCGAGAAGGTCGGCGAATATGAGCTCTCCGAAGCCGTCTTCGGTATCGAGCCCAATGAGGCCGCGGTACACGCCGCAGTCAAGAACTACCTGGCCAACCAGCGCCACGGCACCCAGAGCGCGCTCACCAAGGGCGAGGTTTCCTACTCCACCAGGAAGCCCTGGCGCCAGAAGGGCACAGGCCGCGCCCGCGCCGGTTACACCGGCTCTCCCGTGTGGACCCACGGCGGCGTAGCTTTCGCGCCCAAGCCCCGCAGCTACCGTTACACGCTCAACAAGAAGGTAAAGCGCCTGGCGCTGAAGTCCGCGCTGAGCGCCAAGGCTCAGGCTGACGAGATCATAGTCATCGACGGACTGAAGATGGACGCGCCCAAGACCAAGGCCTTCAAGACCTTCCTGGACAAGATCGGCGCCACCGGCAAGACCCTGGTCATTACCGCCGACGTCGATGAGCTCGTCGTAAAAAGCGCCCGCAACATCCCCGGCGTTTTCACCACCATCGCCGGCATTCTCAACCCCTACATGGTGCTCAACAACACTAAGGTCGTGGTTGACAAGGCCGCCCTTGAGAAAATCGAGGAGGTGTACGCATAATGAAAACCGCTTACGATATCGTTATACGTCCCATCATCACCGAGCAGTCCATGGAGGACATGGACATTAAGAAGTACGTCTTTGAAGTGGCGAAGGACGCCACCAAGGTCGAAGTGGCCAAGGCCATCGAGGAGATCTTCGGCGTGCGCGTGATCAAGGTCACGACAATCAACGTCAAGGGCAAGGAAAAGCGCGTCGGCGCCAATCCCGCGGGCTGCACCAAGTCCTGGAAGAAGGCTGTCGTAAAGCTGAGCGAAGACTCCAAGAACATTGAGATCTTCGAGAACATGGCATAAGGGAGGAAGTAAGCTATGTCTATTAAAACCTACAGACCTACCACTCCCGCAAGACGTCAGATGACCGTCTCCGGCTTCGACGGCGTTGATAAGCACGCCGCGCCGGAAAAGAGCCTGGTAGAAGTTCTTAAAAAGCACTCCGGCCGCAACAGCTACGGCCGCATCACCGTCCGCCACAAGGGCGGCGGAAACCGTCAGAAATACCGCGTTATCGACTTCAAGCGCGATAAACACGACATGAAGGCCGAGGTAGTGCGCCTTGAGTACGACCCGAACCGCAGCGCGTTCATCGCCCTACTCCAGTACGAGGACGGCGAGAAGCGCTACATCCTCGCTCCCGCGGGCCTGAAGGCCGGCGACACCGTCGTCTCCGGCGCGGCTGCCGACATTATCCCCGGCAACGCCCTGCCTCTGGCGAACATCCCCGTGGGTACCGTTATCCACAACATCGAGCTCTACCCCGGCAAGGGCGCGCAGCTTGTGCGCAGCGCCGGCGTGGCCGCTCAGCTCATGGCCAAGGAAGGCAAGATGGCTACCGTCCGCCTCCCCTCCGGCGAGTACCGCAAGGTCCGCATCGACTGCATGGCCACCATCGGCCAGGTCGGCAATGTCGACCACGCCAACGTCCACCTGGGCAAGGCCGGACGCAAGCGCCACATGGGCATCCGTCCCACCGTCCGCGGCTCCGTCATGAACCCCTGCGACCACCCCCACGGCGGCG
>JAMPGF010000176.1 GCA_023664105.1 Butyricicoccus sp.
CCCTGCGCACCGTGGCCGTCGCCGCGCTGCTGGTGGCGCTGCTGTCGGTGGCTGCCGCGGCGGTGCAGATGATAACGAGCAAGCCGGACCTCGTGACGCAGTGCAATATTGGGCTGAACGAGCTGCGCGCGCTGGGGCTGTTTCACGCGCAGTTTGAGGTGGCGGCGGACGCCGATGTGCCGGACTTTGAATATGACGGTTACGGCGAACGCCCCCAGCTGCCGGAGGAGAGGTACGAGGGAGTGATCAACCTGCGCGGCTATGACAGCGCGGAGAAAAATTATTACTACGATATGAAAGTTGACACGGACACGGGAAAAATCACACGGCTGACCATAAACGCCAAGCCGCAGAAGAATTGGGTACCGTACTGCGTCGAATTCTGGAACGAGCCTGCCAACGACGCCATGGGCTTTTACGACAATCCCGAGGCGATCTTTGACCCTGAGCTGACGCTTGGCCGGATGTGCGCGGCCTGGGCGACGTACCGGGGCTACGAGCGCTGGGAGCTGCCGCCTGACGCCGCGGAGGACATAAGGTTTATTGACGCGTGTGAGCTTGCGGCGTGGAACCCCGGCTACGGCAGGCCGGGCGGCCTGACCGTCCCTTTCTACCGCAGCGGCAAAAAAGAACCGGAGTATTACTCATTCAATTACACTCCCGCGGCGGCAGGTCCATATTTTATGATCCTGCCCGCCGAGGGCCCTTATGAGCCGGAGGACGAAACCCTCTATCTCGAATCCGATAATGACCCCGCCGAGGGCGACGCGCGCAGCGCGGTGGCGCTGGTAAACGGACAGCTTGACGAGCTGCGCGCGCTGGGACTCCTGCGCTCCGGGCTTGAGGTGTCCTGGCAGGACGGGCACTCGGACATCGACGGCGGGCGCGTGAGCGAGGATTGCAGCGATAAGCTGTATTTTATCGGCAGCGGGCACGATAACTGCAACTACTGCCTGTGCTATGACGCGGGTACGGGGAAGCTTGATTGCCTGTCGATCTGCCCCGTGCCGGCCGGCGGCAGTCTGAGCGTCGCAGACGTGTACGACGCCGGCTACGGCACGGTCATGAACAAGAAGCTGACCATCGGCGAATACTGCGAGCGCTGGGCGGCGTATCAGGGCTACGAGCGCTGGGAGCTGCCCGAGGGCGTGGACGCGGACACGCGCTATCTTGACGCGCACACCCTGCCCATGTGGAAAACCGGCATCTACCGCCCCGCGGCCGACGGAGGCGCCGGGTCTTATTCCGAAGGGCTTGTCATAAGCTTCTACCGCCAGGGCAGCGACGAGCCGGAATACGGCTACGTCAGGTACGGCCCCAGCGACATAGGCCCCTGCGTGACGATAGGCAACGCTTACCTGTTCGACCGCGGGTATTTTAAATAATTAAGCCCGAATCCCGCCCCTTCGGGGGCGGGAGAAACGACATCGGGAAGGCTTTTTCGACAGTCTGCGCACCAAAAAACAGCAGCCTTACGGCTGCTGTCCTTTTACCGCCGTCCCGGCGTTTTCCCCTTCATCCTGAAAATAACGGATGGCGCAGTGAGCCAAGCACGCCGGGCCAATGGCGCAAACATCCTCGTTGAAACGCACCTTGGGATTGTGCGCCGGAGCGTCACCCCGTTCATCGTCAAAGCCTGCGGACAAATACATAAATGTGCCGGGGACCCGGTCAGCTATCGTGGCGAAATCCTCCGACGCGCTGGCAGAGATACCGGGGCAGCCAGTCAAGCCGGTCAGCTCCCCGAGATAGCCCGCTATCCGATCCGTTAAGGCGCTGTCACAGATCAGAGGCGGCACGGCGGACAGCGCCTCGACCGTCACGGTGCCGCCATAAGCTTCAGCGGTCCTCTCGGCCGCCTCCCTGATCCTGCGTAGGAGAAGCTCGCGGCAGGCCCTGTCATTGGTGCGCAGCGTCCCGCTCAGGCAGGCGGTATCCGGTATGATATTCGGCGCGGAGCCCGCGGAAAAGCTTCCCACGGTAAGCACACAGTTTTTTGACGGATCCGCTTCCCGCGCGATCAGGGCCTCCAGCGCCAGATAGATATGTACGGCAATATTGATCGGGTCAACGGAACTGTGAGGGTACGCGCCATGGGCGCCATGGCCGTGCACGTTGATCCGGAAGCCGTCCACAGAGGACATCATCACGCCGCCGCTATTGTACATAAACAGCCCCGGCAAAGCCCTCCCGGCAGCTACATGGAACGCCAGCGCGGCAGCTACGCCGTCTAAAACGCCGCAAGCGATCATATCCGCCGCACCCTCAAAGGTCTCCTCAGCAGGCTGGAACATGAAACGCACAGTCCCTTTGAGCCTGTCCTCGTTTTCTTTCAGGATCTTCGCCGCGGTCAGGAGCATAGCCGCATGGAAGTCATGTCCGCAGGCATGGGCCTGCGCCCCCGTGGGGCAGGCAAAAGCCTCCCCGCTTTCCTCGGGCATGGGAAGCGCATCCATGTCCGCCCGGAGCAGCAGGGTCTCGCCGCCGTGCCCCAGAGACGCGGTGACCCCGTGGCCGCAGCGCTGCGGTGCAAGGCCGTATTCTTTCAATTTTTCCATCAGGTAAGCCACCGCTCTGGGCGTTTCCAGCCCGGTCTCCGCGTTGGTGTGCAAGTACCGTCGGTGGGCGACAGTCTCTTCCCTCAGCTGGGCAGCACGCTGTTCAATGCTCGTCATAGTGAAGCCTCCGTGACCACTTTTATCATAATTGCCATATACTTGTATGGCGTATGGCGCCGCGAGCGATATGGCGTCTCTTCCCCGCGTCCGCGTCCCCCGTCTCCGCGTCCCCTGTCCTCTCAAATCGAAGCCCAGCGCAGCGGGTTAGATTTGAATAAAGGATGAGAAAGCGAGCAGGCGGATGACGCTTTTTTAAAGCGTCGGAGCAAAGCTCGCTTTGCTCCGACGCGGTGGTGCCGGTGACCGGGCTCGAACCGGTACAGTGTTGCCACCGAGGGATTTTAAGTCCCTTGCGTCTGCCAATTCCGCCACACCGGCACATGTGGCCGCTTAAATTATACTTATTTTCTCCCCGCCTGTCAAGGGCGGGGCCATTTTTTCAAAAGCGCGGCCAATTTTTTCAAAAAAGCGGAATATAAGCCAAAAATTGCGGAGAAACTGTCAGGAGACATACAAGTATGAAAGGACATTCCCCATGACAAACGACGATAACGCTCTTTTCATAGCCGAGGAGAACCTGGAGACCTACGCCGGGAGCGTGGCGCGCGCGATCAAGCCCGACGGCACGACCACCGCGCGGGCTGTCTGCGCGGACATAAAGCGCTCCCTGCGCGAGATAAGCCGGGTGCACGACGCAGCCATGCTTAAATGGCGGAGCATCGCGGCCATGCCGGGCTGCGTGCGCTGGCTGCTGGACAACCACTACCTCGTCCGGCGCGAGGGCCTTGCCGCCTG
>JAMPGF010000177.1 GCA_023664105.1 Butyricicoccus sp.
GGCGCTATAAAAAGCTTTAATAGAATTAAAGCTTTTTAACGGTTTTTAGTATTATTCCATATTTTTTGTCAGCACCGGCGTGCATATGCCGTGGTAGCAGTAGCCGTTTTCCGTGGTACTCACCGGGTAGTCGCAGTGGAAAACTATCTTCAGCTCGCCGCAGCCGGACACGTTCCAGGCAAAGCTCTGGCTCTCCGACGTTGCGTGCAGCGTCTCGGAGGTGTATTTCAGCTCGCCGTCGCACCACACCTCAAAATATCCGCTGAAGGACGAGCCGTTCCCGCGGCGTATCGTCAGCGTACCCTCAAGCAGGTCGTACCCTCCGTCGAGGCCGTAGCTGATATAGTCCCCGTCTCCGCCCCAGATCCAGCCGTCGGTGTACTTCGTCCCGCTCGTAGCCTCAAACTCGCTCTCCGAGCGGTAAACATCGCCCTCGCGCTCCTTGTACTGCGCCTGCACCAGGCTCAGCGGGCGAAGGGATTCCAGCTTCTCCCTGTACTCGGCGAGCTCGTCGAGCTCGCGCACGGCCTCGGCCTGGGTCAGCACCTCCATCGCCGCGTCGATATTCTCACGCGCGCCGGCGAGGGCCTCCTGCGCCTTTGTCAGCATGTCCGCGGCAAAGCGCCGTTCCAGCCGTTCCGTCGCCGAATCCAGCTCGGACGTATCCTCAAGCCGCTCCGCGGCCGTCTTCAGCTCCAGAAACGCGTCGGCATACTGGCCCTGAGCGTAGAACTCGTCGGCCCTTCTCACCGCGTCGGATGACACCTTGCCCTGGGCCAGTTCCGCGTAGCGCTCCAGAGCCTCCTTCAGCGCCTTTGTCTCGCTCCCGATGCTGTCGATGCAGGTCCGGATCAGGTTCATGGCATTTCCGTATTCCTCAATCTCAGCCAGATTTTCCGCCTCGGCAATCGCGTGGGCCTCATAGCCGAGGTAGCACTCCTCAAGCCTTGAGTCGATGGCAGAGCTGAAGGTGTCGTATTCCTTGAGCGCGTCATTGCCGCCGCGCAGCAGCTCTATTGCCCCGGCGTAGTCGTCCGCGCCCATGAGCTCGTCCGCGTTTTTCAGCACCAGCTCCCCGTACAGCTTCAGGCACTCCTGAGCCCTGACCTGGGCGCTTTCGTACTTGGAATCGTCCTCCGGCACCTCGAGGAGCAGATCGCAGGCCTCAAGATACTTTTCGCTGATTATAAGCCCCTCGGCGCTCTTCATGAGCGAGCGCGTGGTTTTGAGCTTTTCATAGCGGGAAAACCCTGCGTCCAGCCCTTCTTTGTTCAGCCCAAAGGAGAACAGGCTGTCGAACTGGCGCTCGGCCTCGCTTTCCTTGATCTCCTCGTTTTCGTAGGCCAGGCACAGC
This sequence comes from Butyricicoccus sp., assembly GCA_023664105.1. GTDB lineage: Bacteria > Bacillota > Clostridia > Oscillospirales > Oscillospiraceae > JAMPGF01. The sequence continues at coordinate 1,355 of JAMPGF010000177.1, forward strand.
TCCTGCGCCTTTTTCTCCAGCGCCTTGGCGACGGAGGCGGGCGCGTCCTTGCCCGCGGCGGCGTACTTTTCCTCGTAAATCGCGGCGGCGCGCTCGTAATCGCCGGAGCTGACGGCGCGGTTTATGCGCGAGCTGGGCAGGGTGAAGATGATCACAAAGGCCGTCACCGCCACGAGCAGCACCGCCCCGGCGTAAATGAGCAGCTTTTCGCGCGTGCCCGGCTTCTGGCGCACCTTCGGCTTTTTCTCGGGCTGCGACGGATCCTTCCACACCTCGGTCTGGGCGCTTATCTGGGTAAAGAGCGCCGCATCGGAGCCCTCCGGCTCCGTGGCATGGCACACAGGGCACTTCTCGACCCCGTCAGGCAGCGCCCTGCCGCATTTTGAGCAGTATTTTGCCATATCGAAGCATATCTCCTGTTAGTTTCGTTTGCGAATAACGCTTATCCATGTAGTATACAAACTTTTTTCCCTTTTGTCAACTTCCCGCCGCACCGCCCTGCATACCCGTCAGAAATGTTGATTGAATTCCTGATAATTTCATGCTACAATACCATCAGCCCAAAATACGGCACAAGGAGAGACACAAAATGGCATGGTATGATGAAGCAGTCTTTTACCACATCTATCCCCTCGGACTTACGGGCGCGCCGAAGCAAAACGCCTACGCCGCGCCGGAGCACCGGCTTAATACGCTCCTGCCCTGGATCGGCCACATCCGCGCCCTCGGCTGCACCGCCATATACATCGGCCCGCTGTTCGAGTCCGTCGGTCACGGCTATGAGACGACCGACTACAAAAAGCTCGACTGCCGCCTTGGCGACAACCAGGATTTAAAAAACTTTGTCTCCGAGTGCCACGCGAAGGGAATCCGCGTGGTGTTCGACGGAGTTTTCAACCACACCGGGCGCGACTTCTTCGCGTTCAAAGACATTCAGGAAAAGCGCGAAAACTCCCCCTGCAAAGATTGGTATTGCAACGTTAATTTCCGTGGCAGCAACGAGTATAACGACGGCTTTTCCTATGACAACTGGGGCGGGTACAACCTGCTGGTCAAGCTCAACCAGAGAAACCCCGCCGTGCGCGATTACATCTGCGGCGTCGTCCGCTTCTGGGTCAGCGAATTTGACGTCGACGGCATCCGCCTTGACGCGGCGGATGTGCTTGACTTCGATTTCATGCGCGAGCTGCGCCGCACCGCGGACGAGGTAAAGCCCGACTTCTGGCTCATGGGCGAGGTCATCCACGGCGAGTACATCCGCTGGGTCAACGAGCACACTCTGCACTCGGTGACCAACTACCACCTGCACAAAGCCCTCTATTCCGGGCACAACGACCACAACTATTTTGAAATCGCCCACACGGTCAAGCGCCTGAACGACATGGGCGGCGGCAGCATGAGCCGCTTCAGGCTCTACAACTTTGTCGACAACCACGATGTCGAGCGCATTTACTCCAAGCTAAGAAACAAGGCCCATTTCACCCCGGTGCACATCCTGCTGTACACCCTGCCGGGTATCCCCTCGCTGTACTACGGCTCCGAGTTCGGCATCGAGGGCCGGAAGGAGAGGCATTCCGACGACTCCCTCCGCCCCGCGCTCGATCTCGACGATTTCAGGGACGCGATAACCGCCAATCCCTGCACGGCGCTCATCGCCGCGCTCGGCCGCGCCAGACAGCGCTCCAGGGCCCTGTGCTATGGCGACTACCGCGAGCTGAAGCTGACAAACCGCCAGTACGCGTTTTCGCGCAATTTTGAGGGCGAGAGCGTGATCGTCACAGTCAACAGCGACGACAGCGACTTCGTCATGACTCTCCCCGCCGGCGGCTCCGGCGAGTATGTCGGCGCGCTCTCCGGGCAGCGGGTGCGCGTGGAAAACGGCCAGATATGCGTCAATGTCAGGGCAAATTCCGGCGAGATATGGCTTCCCGCCTCCTGCATTGACTCTGGCGAGCTGCCCGGGCTCAAGCCCGTCGGCCCCCACCGCGAGAGCGCGCCGCAGCCCGCGCCCGAACCTGCTCCCCAGCCCGCTCCCGTGCCACA
>JAMPGF010000178.1 GCA_023664105.1 Butyricicoccus sp.
AAAGACAAGGACATTGGATCGGAGGCCGGTTTTTTTGAAGGCTCTCAAGAATGTGCGGCCCGGCTGTTGTATTCAAGGCCGCTTTTGCTCGATCGGCCAATCCCTTTCGGGAAAAGAACGATTCTTTTTGCGCAAATCACTGCGGGAGCTGCGCAAGGTCGAACGGGGTGGATTGATACACATAATAATTGAGCCAATTGGAAAAAAAGAGGTTCGCGTGGCTGCGCCAGCAAAAACAGACCGCGCCGTGCGGGTCGTCGTTCGTGAAATAGTGCTTCGGCTTCGGCACAGACAGCCCCCTTGCGATATCCCGCTCGTACTCGAACCGCAGTGTGTCCCGATCGTACTCCATATGGCCCGACACAAAGATCTGCCGCCCCGAATCCGTCGCGCATATATGCAGGCCCGCCTCGCCGCTCTGTGTCAGTACGCGCAGCGCACCGCAGGCCTCAACCTCCTCGCGGCACAGCTCTGTATGGCGTGAATGCGGCGCGTAAAACACCTCGTCAAAGCCGCGGACGAGTGGATTTTTCGGTCTGACGACCGTATGCTCGAACACCCCGGAGAGCTTTTCGGGCAGCAGGCGCTTGTGTATGCCGTAGTGATAATAGAGCGCCGCCTGCGCGCCCCAACAGATATGCACGGTGCTGTATACGTGCGTTTTGCTGTACTCGAACACCGCGCAGAGCTCCGGCCAGTAGTCCACCTGCTCAAATTCCAGCAGCTCGACGGGCGCGCCGGTGACGATCATGCCGTCGAAGCGCTCGCTTCGGACTTGTTCAAAGGTCTTGTAAAACGACGCGAGGTGCGCCTCCGACACATGGGCGCTCTCATGCGTGCCCATATGCAGGAGCGACAGCTCCACCTGCAGGGGTGTGTTCGCAAGCATTCGGGCAATCTGTGTCTCGGTCGCGATCTTGGTCGGCATCAGATTGACGAGCAGAATGCGCAACGGCCGGATGTCCTGCGATCGGGCGCGCGCACTGTGCATGACAAATATATTCTCGTCCTCCAGAGCGCTGTACGCCGGCAGCGCCTGCGGTATGATGAGCGGCATGGCAAACTCTCCTCCGAACTGTTTTGCATCCGCGCGCTGTGTGCGAAAATATGGCCGTTTTCTCACGGAGAAGCCGCCGAGGCGACAATGATCAGCGCAGGAAGTACACCAGCTCTTCCTGAGGCGGCCCGGCCTTCTCGATGCTTACGGCCTCCAGCCACGGCCCCTTCTCATCGCGGTAGATCGCGTGCTTTTTCACGCCGACCTTCGCTGTCACCATGACCCAGCTGCGGTGCGGGAACGCCGCGGCGTTTTTCGCGACACAGCCGACGCCGCAAAATGCGATGTCCGCCGCACAGCATGTCATGCCGAAGCGTCCGAGGACCAAACAGCCTTTGGGTACGCGGGGCGTCTGGCAGACGTAGGCGCGAAAGCGCATCGTCTTTCCGTTGTACTTGCCGGGGTCGTCCATGGCGTCCAGATACCACACGCCGTAGTCCTCGTCCGCCAGCTCAATGACGGGCGCATCGAGCTTAAACGGCAGCTCATCGACGACATCGTCCTCGTCGACGGTACCGTCCGCCCGCTCAAACGCCATCTGCGCCCGGCGGTTCACCATGCGCACCGCCCGGTGCAGCACCGCCTTGTCCGTTTCGTCGGTGCAGCGGTTGAAAATCACCATTTCGGGATCCTGCAGCTTGTCGACCGCGAGCTGGCGCATGTTGTTGAGATAGGACGGAAATGTCGTCGAATCGGCGAGCATGATGATCTGGTAAATTTCCCAGTCGCGCGGCAGCGCGTCATACAACGCCTGCATCGGCCACATGCCGTTGTACTCGATCATCACGCAGTCCAACGCGTATTTCCGGTGCAGGCCCTTCAAAAACGCTTCCGTCAGCTGTTCCTGCCCGTCGAGCGTTAAAAAGGACACATTGCCGCCGGGGTATTTCTCCGGCGCAAATTCGCACTCGCCCTCCTCGCAGAGGAGGACGAGAATTTTTTCACCCGTGTTGAAGCCGGGATCCTCCAGCGTCTCCTGGATGAATGTAGTTTTTCCCGCATCGAGGAATCCCGTGAACAGATAGACCGGTACGCTCATGCGCGGCCCTCCCCGGCAAAGAGGCGGTGCAGCGCCGCCTCGTCCAGCTCGGCGCCGATCACGCACAGGCGTCCCGTGTAGTCCGCCGTGCCCGTCCGTATATCCATTTCACCGGGCACAAAATCAAAGTGCAGCCACGTGCCGTCGGCCGCGGGCACAATGCCCTTGGCGCGCAGAACGCTGCCGTAGGAGCCCCCGTCAAGCGCCGAAAGGCAGGATCGAACCTCGTCCTGTGTGAAACGGCGCGGCGACTCGAAGCCCCAGCTTGTGAAAATCTCGTCGGCGTGGTGGTGGCCCTCGCGGCCGTGGTCATGGTGGTGCTCGTGGTCGTGTTCGTGCTCATGGTCGTGATGATGGTCATGGTCATGCTCATGCTCATGGTCGTGATGATGCTCGTGTTCGTGCTCGTGTTCATGTTCATGCTCATGATGGTGGTGATGCTCATGCTCATCGTGCTCCGCCGTTTCGGCCGCGAGCTGCTGCAATTCCGCCATGAGGCTGTTTTTCTGCTCCATCGCGTCGAGAAGCTGCTCCCCGCTCAATTCCTCCCACGGCGTCGTCACGATCGGCGCTTTCGCGTTCTTTTCACGCAGAAGCGCCACGGCGGCGTCAAGCTTTTCCTGCGGCATGTCCTTTGTGCGGCTCAGAAGAATGGCGCTCGCGTGTTCGATCTGGTTGTTGTAAAATTCGCCGAAATTCTTCATATAGATCCGGCATTTTGTCGCATCGGCAACCGTCACAAAGCCGGCAAGCTCGACGGGCGCCTCCAGCCGCTGCACGGCGCGGATGACGTCCGACAGCTTGCCCACGCCGGACGGCTCGATGACGATGCGGTCGGGCGTGTAGTCCGCCAAAACCTGCTCCATCGCCTTGCCGAAATCCCCCACAAGGCTGCAGCAGATACAGCCGGAGTTCATTTCGGTGATCTGTACGCCCGCATCCTTGAGGAAGCCCCCGTCAATGCCGATCTCGCCGAATTCATTCTCGATCAGCACAAGCTTTTCGCCCTTGTACGCCGTCGGGATCAATTTTTTGATGAGCGTCGTTTTGCCCGCGCCCAGAAAACCGGAAACGATCGTAATTTTTGTCATGCTTAATTCCTCCAACTTTCTTTGCGACGCACCGATGGTCCGCACCGGCGCTTTGAATATGAAAAAGTACGGCAGGCCGTTTTCAGCCGCCGCACCTTTTGTTCCAAAAACGAACCCGCCCTGCCGTCTGCTCCACACCAAAACCTACCGTACTGGCAGGTGGGTGCCCTGCCGGAGTTTCACGCT
>JAMPGF010000179.1 GCA_023664105.1 Butyricicoccus sp.
GAGCGGAGCGAAGCCTTCTCGAAAAAGTGGCAAAGCCACTTTTTCGACACGCTCATCGGGCGGTTATCCCTACAGGGGATAGCCGCCCGTCTGGCTTTTTTCAAATTACTTCCCACAGCCCTCGCAATGCCCGCAGTCCGGGAACAGCGTAGGGTCGTAGGCGATCCCGCGCCGGTCATAGTAGTCCTTAAGGGCCGACTTGATTGCCTCCTCTGCAAGAACGGAGCAGTGGAGTTTGTGAGCCGGAAGGCCGTCCAAAGCCTCCGCCACAGCCTTATTTGTCAGCGCCATAGCCTGGTCAACCGGCTTGCCCTTTATCAGCTCCGTGGCCATAGAACTTGAGGCGATCGCGCTGCCGCAGCCGAAGGTCTCAAACTTAACGTCTGTAATGATATCATCCTCAATTTTTAAATAGATTTTCATAATATCGCCGCACTTGGCGTTGCCTGCTTCACCGATGCCGTCGGCATCCTCAATTACGCCCACATTCCGGGGATTGCGGAAGTGGTCCATCACTTTTTCACTGTATAATGCCATCGTTATCTCTCCTTAATTATATGGGGTGTTTTTCCGCTTTCCAGATCCCGCCAGACCGGGGACATGCTCCGTAGGTACGCAACTACATCACGGACGGTGGAGATCAAATAGTCCACGTCCTCTGCCGTGGTCTCCTCGTTGATAGTCAGCCGAAGGGAACCGTGGGCAATTTCGTGGGGCCGTCCTATGGCCAGCAGTACATGGCTCGGATCTAAGGAACCGGAAGTACAGGCGGAGCCGGAGGAGGCGCACACGCCCTTATCATCCAGCAGCAGTAACAGCGACTCGCCCTCAATGCCCTCAAAGCAGAAATTGACATTGCCGGGAAGACGCTTCTCCGCGTCGCCGTTCAAAACGGAGTGGGGAATTTCTGACAGCCCCGAAATAAGCCTGTCCCGCAATGCGGCGGTTTTCGCGGCATTTTCATCCAGGTGCAGGCAGGCGTCCTCCAGTGCCGCCGCCATACCAATGATGGCGGGGATATTCTCCGTCCCCGCACGGCGGCCCCGCTCCTGCGCGCCGCCTTCGATCAGATTTGAAAGGACAACGCCCCGCTTTGCGTACAGGACACCGGCTCCCTTGGGACCGTGAAATTTGTGGGCCGAGAGGGAAAGCAGGTCAATATTCTGGGCATTTACATCAATGGGCAGATGCCCCGCCGCCTGCACCGCGTCGGTGTGGAAAAGCACCCCCATCTCCCGGCAGACCGCGCCGATTTCCGGAATGGGCTGTACCGTTCCGATTTCATTGTTGGCGTACATGACGGTGACTAGACAGGTGTCAGGCCGGAGTGCCTGCCGCACTTCCTCCGCTGTTATTATGCCGTTTTCATGCACATCCAGCAGCGTGATCTCAAATCCCTCTTTCTCCAGCTTTTTCAAGGTATGGAGCACTGCGTGATGCTCAAAGGCGGTGGAGACAATGTGCCGTTTTCCTTTCCGCTTTCCGGCAAGGGCGGCGGAAAGGATGGCTTGATTGTCTGCTTCGCTCCCGCCGGAGGTAAATGTGATTTCTTTGGCCTCGCACTTAAGGCATGCGGCAATTCGGGCCCGGGCTTCCTCCAGAGCCTCCTTGGCGCGCTGCCCGAAGCCGTACAGGCTGGACGGGTTGCCATATATTTCGTCCATATAAGGAAGCATCGCATTTATTGCTGCTCGGCTCATTTTAGTTGTGGCTGCATTATCTGCGTAAATCATTTCAGTCTCCTCTTTCAAACATAAACATATTAGGGAAATGGGTAATTATATAATGACACGTATTTCCTGCTTTGTCAATAGGTAATTGTACAACTTATTTTTGTACGGTTGCAAACACAAGGGCGCAGCTGGTTGGACAGATTGCACGCTTGAGCTGAAAAGAATAAAAGCCCGTCGCTTCAAAACAGAAGTGACGGACTTTTTGCTGTTTCTGCGTACTCCGGGCTGCTTAATATGTCCCCGGATCGGAAGAATACAGCTTTCCCGATATGACGATCTGGCACACCTCCGAGGTCCCCTCGCCGATCGTCAGCATCTGGGCGTCCCGGAAGCAGCGGTCCACGTCGCTGTATTGCCTCAAGCCCCTCGTCCCGTGGACCTGGACGGCGGCGCGGCAGACGTCACAGCACATTTCCGAAGCAAAAAGCTTTAACGCGGCCACCTCGATAGTCGCCCGCTGCTGGCTGTCAAACAGGGAAGCCACATGGTAAAGCGTGCTTCTGGTAACAAAATTTTCTCGTACCTCCTTGCCACAGGGAAGGATATGCCCTGGTAGGAGGCCATATTCCGGCCATATCGGCCGCTCCGGCTGGTATGCCGGATGACGCACTCCATGGCCCGCGGGGCGATACCGACACCCAGCGCGGCCATGTCGAGCCGGCCCTCGTTGAGCATCACCTTGATAAGCCCGTAGGCGTCATTCTTCCGCACCACCAGGCAGTCCCCGGACACCTTGCAGTCCCAGAGCCTGATAGTACCGGTGGGAGAGTTTTTCATGCCGATAAGAGGGACCCGCTGGCTGTCGCCCAGGCCGGGGGTGCTCGCGTCCACATAAAACAGGCTCACATCCCGGCTGCGTCCGGAAGTGGCGCTTTTGGCGGCAATGATGTACCCGGTGGCGGCACCTGCGCCGGTGATCCAGCATTTTTCGCCGTTGATACTAATTCTCGATTGAAAGTTCAATCAAGAATTCCGCGTACTGGAGGTTTGCAGCCAGAAGGTGCGCGCCAGGCTCCCGGCGCTGGTCACGGTCACGGCTGTCCTGCTGGGCAAGGATGTTTCTTCTCTGGCGTCCACGCTGTTTGAATACGGCGCGGACAACGTGATTTTGGCCGAGGACGAAGCCCTCAGGGATTACAGCGCCCGCCCCTATGAGGCGGCGATGACACAGCTGGTGGAGAAATATAAGAATCGGTTGATTCTGTCTGAAACGCGGCAGGCGATCACCTTCCTTGCATACAGATCCAGGATAACGCAGATATAATAAAACCTTCCCGCCACTTTTACATAAGTAAAGTCGCTGACCCACACCAGATTGGGGGCTTTCTGGTCAAACTTTTGGGCGAGGAGGTTCTGGCAGATGCCGGCATCCTCTTTGCTTGCAGCCGCCTTTGGAGGCTTGGCAGTGCTCATTTTCGGCAGCTTCATCCCTTTCATCAGGCGGTACACCCGACCGGCACTGACGTTTATGCAATACTCACGCTCAAGACAGATAGCCAGCTTCTTCGCGCCCAGCCGCTTGTCGAAGCGGGCGTATAGCTCCAGAATTCCACATTTTCCCGCTCCCTTCTGGAGGGCTGGCGCCGGAGGTGCTTGTAGTACG